>NZ_DATGCW010000080.1:0-8612 GCF_035311605.1 Saliniramus sp. | reverse complement strand
GGCATGTTCGAGCAGGTCGGCATCCGCAATCACGGCGATTACTTCGCCACCATGAACCGCCTCCTGCGCCCCGGCGGGCTCTACCTGCATCATTGCATCGCCCGGCGCGCAAAGCGTTCGGACAAGCGCTTTCTGAAGATGAGCCCGGAATACCGCGCGCTGGTGCGCTACATCTTCCCAGGCGGCGAGCTCGACCATCTGGGCATGTCGATCTCCAATCTCGAACGCGCGGGTTTCGAGATCCACGATGTCGAGGGTTGGCGCGAACATTATCGCCGCACGACTTATCTCTGGTGGGAGCGCCTCGCCGCGCGGCGGGAAGAAGCCGAAAAGCTGGTCGGGCCGGAAAAGGTGCGCATGTGGCTGCTCTATCTGGCCGGCTGCTCCCTCGCCTTCGCCCGGGGCGGCGCCTATATCAACCAGACGCTTGCCTCGAAGCGCATCAAGGGTGATCGCGGCCATGCGCCCCTGCCGGTGCCATTGTCGCGCGCGGATATCTACAGTTGATAGCCCGACATGGCCGTGCCCGGCAGCGCGTGGCCCGTCCCGGTCCGGCACGGGCTGCGACGCCATAACGCCGGCCATCCGTGATCGTCGCGATAGCCACGCGCCGCCTGAACGCTTACTCAGGGTCAGGACCCGTTCCCGACCCGTGATGATCCATGCGCAAGATACCCCTTTACGGCTTCGCCCTCCTCGCCGCTCTGGCAGCCGGGCTCGCCATCGTCCTGATCGATACCCGCCCCGCACCGGCGCATCTGAGCCTTGAGGCGCGCAGCGGGGAAGCGCTCGCACAGGACGAGAATACGCTCGTCGTTGATATCAGGCGCCCCGAGGAATGGGTCCAGACCGGTGTCGTCGAAGGCGCCATGCTCGTGACCTACAGCGATGTCGAGAGCTTCGTCGCGCGCATCGATCCGCTGCTCGCACCCGGCCAGGAACTGGCCCTGATCTGCCGCTCCGGCAACCGAAGCTCCCGCGCCGCGCGCGAGATCGCGCAGCGGATCGACAATCCCGTGGTGGATATCGCCGGCGGCATGCTGCGCGTTGTGGCGGAAGGCTATTCTCCGCTGCCACCCCGCCGTGAACAGGGCTGCATGATCTGCTGATCGGCTTTTACGCCTGCGGGCGCCCGGTCGCCGCCGCGCGCACGATCCGCGCCACTTCCGCCAGCTGATCGGCCAGTGGCGTCGTGCGGCGCCAGATCATGCCGATGCTGCGCGTCGGCGCAGGCGTATCGAAGCGGGCGACGGAAACCGGCGCCGAGCGGGTCTCGATCCCCACCGCCATTTGCGGGATCAAGGTGACGCCGATCCCGGCCCCGACCATCTGCACGAGAGTCGAGAGCGCCGAGCCCTCCATCAGATCGCGTGGCACGGCGCCCGATCCTGCGCAGAAGGAAAGCGCCTGCTCGCGAAAGCAGTGCCCCTCCTCGAGCAGCAGCAGCCGCATCTCACGCAGGCTCTCGACATTGGGCACGGGTTTGCCGGCTTCCGCCTCCCGGCGCACCAGCACGAATTCCTCGTCGAAGAGTGGCTCCTCGTGCAGCGACGGTTCGGAGACCGGCAGGGCGACGATGGCGGTATCGAGCCGCCCCTCGATCAGATCGTCCACCAGCGTGTGCGTCACCGCCTCGCGCGGGCGCAGGTCGAGGCCCGGAAAGCGCGCACCGAGCCGGGTGATGATCTGCGGCAGGAGATAGGGGGCGATGGTGGGGATGACGCCGATGCGCAGGCGTCCGGTCAGCGGGCTGTAGGAGGCGCGGGCAAGATCGCCGAGCTCGTCGACCGCACGCAGGATGTCGCGGGAGCGACCGACCAGCGCCTCGCCGAGCCCGGTGAGGCGGATCTGGCGCGCGCCGCGCTCGATCAGCTGCGCGCCGAGCAATTCCTCCAGCTCCTTCATCTGCAGCGAGAGCGCCGGCTGCGATATGGCGCAAGCTTCCGCCGCGCGGCCAAAATGCCCGTGGCGTGCCAGCGCCTCGAAATAACGCAGATGTTTGAGGGTGATCGCACTCATAAGATTCGCCTATCGTATCGATAAGAAAATGCAAATTCTTTTTATGATGCAGGCGTGTTAGGAACGCTTCCAAACAGGTCGCGGAGCGTTTCCCCCGGACGACGTCGCGATTTGCACAGTCTTGCCGCGAATCCGTGCGATCAAGCGCGGTCGCGCCGGAATCAGCTGAGGAGGAAGACAGATGGATGGTATCGACAAGCCGACGAGTGGCAAGTGCCCGGTCATGCACGGGGCCCTGACCTCGACCAGCACCACGGTGATGGATTGGTGGCCCAACGCGCTCAATCTCGACATCCTGCACCAGCACGACACCAAGACGAATCCGCTGAAGGGTTTCAACTATCGTGAAGAGGTCAGGAAGCTCGACGTCACGGCCCTCAAACAGGACCTCAAGGCGCTGATGACCGACAGCCAGGAATGGTGGCCGGCCGATTGGGGCCATTACGGCGGTCTGATGATCCGCATGGCCTGGCACGCCGCCGGCTCCTACCGCATCGCCGATGGTCGCGGCGGCGGCGGAACCGGCAACCAGCGCTTCGCGCCCCTCAATTCCTGGCCCGACAACGTCAATCTCGACAAGGCGCGCCGTCTGCTCTGGCCGGTCAAGAAGAAGTACGGCAACAAGATCTCCTGGGCGGATCTGATGATTCTCGCCGGTAATGTCGCCTATGAATCGATGGGTCTGAAGACCTACGGCTTCGCCTTCGGGCGCGAGGATATCTGGCATCCCGAGAAGGACATCTACTGGGGTTCGGAGAAGGAATGGCTCGGCGCCGCCCGCTACAAGGGCGAGGGTGAGGACCGTGCCAGCCTGGAGAATCCGCTGGCCGCCGTGCAGATGGGCCTGATCTACGTCAATCCGGAAGGCGTTGGCGGCAATCCCGATCCGCTGCGCACCGCCAGGGACGTGCGCGAGACCTTCGCGCGCATGGCGATGAACGACGAGGAGACCGTCGCACTGACCGCCGGCGGCCACACCGTCGGCAAGACCCACGGCAATGGTGATGCCGCCGATCTCGGCCCGGATCCGGAAGCCGCAGACGTGTCCGAACAGGGGCTTGGCTGGAACAACCACAAGAGCCGGGGTATTGGTCGCGACACCGTCACCAGCGGCATCGAAGGCGCCTGGACCACCCATCCCACGAAATGGGACAACGGCTATTTCTATCTTCTGCTGAACTACGAGTGGGAGCTGAAGAAGTCGCCGGCGGGTGCTTGGCAGTGGGAACCGATCGACATCAAGGAAGAAGACAAGCCGGTCGATGTGGAAGATCCCTCGATCCGTCTCAACCCGATCATGACCGATGCGGACATGGCGATGAAGATGGATCCGGAATATCGCAAGATTTCCGAGCACTTCTACAAGAACCCGGAATACTTCTCCGAGGTCTTCGCCCGCGCCTGGTTCAAGCTCACCCACCGCGATATGGGCCCGAAGGATCGCTATATCGGTCCGGAAGTGCCGGCTGAGGATCTGATCTGGCAGGATCCCGTGCCCAGGGGCGCGAAGGATTACGACGTATCGGCCGTGAAGGCGAAGATCGCCGAGAGCGGTCTGAGCATTTCGCAGATGGTCGCCACCGCCTGGGACAGCGCGCGCACCTTCCGGGGTTCGGATCTGCGCGGCGGCGCCAATGGTGCGCGCATCCGCCTCGCACCGCAGAAGGACTGGGCCGGAAACGAGCCCGATCGCCTGCAGGGGGTTCTCTCCGTGCTGGAGCCGATCGCGAAAGGTGCGGGCGCGAGCCTCGCCGATGTGATCGTGCTCGCGGGCAATGTCGGCATCGAGAAGGCGGCCCGGGCTGCCGGCCACGATGTGACGGTGCCCTTCGCGCCGGGGCGTGGTGATGCCACGCAGGATGAGACCGATGCCGATTCCTTCGTCCCGCTGGAGCCTGTCGCGGATGGTTTCCGCAACTGGCTGAAGCAGGATTACGCGGTGAGCCCGGAGGAGCTTCTGCTCGATCGCACCCAGCTCATGGGTCTGACCGCGCAGGAGATGACCTGCCTCGTCGGCGGCATGCGGACACTGGGCGCCAATCACGGTGGCACCGCGCATGGCGTCTTCACCGACAAGCCCGGCGCGCTGACGACGGATTTCTTCGTCAACCTCACCGACATGGCCTGGAAATGGGTGCCCAAGGGCGACAATCTCTACGAGATCGTCGACCGCAAGACCGGCGCGACCAAGTGGACCGCCACCCGCGTCGATCTGGTCTTCGGCTCCAATTCGGTGCTGCGCGCCTATGCGGAAGTGTATGCCCAGGATGACGGCGAGGAGCGTTTCGTGAACGACTTCATCACCGCCTGGACCAAGGTGATGAACGCTGACCGCTTCGACATCGCCTGATCGACGGACAAGGCGACGATAAAGGCCCCTTCCGCTTCGGCGGGAGGGGTTTTTTCGCGGGTGTCCATCAAGCCACCCCGAAGGCCATGGCCCAGAGGCCGACCATGGCAACGAAAATCCCCAGTGACGCGATTTCAGCGGCGAGTGCGCAAACGGAACGGAACATGTCGATCTCTCCAGGTTCGATCTATGTTCTATTATGTTCTGATTTGTCCGACCGGAAAAGTTCTTGTTTCGTGCAGTGTTGATCACGGTTAATCAAAAGTTTACGCCGGACCGGCGACACCGCGCCGTTGCATCCGGCGGGATCCGTGCACGTGTTTGCTCGATCCGCCGCTCGATCTCTTGCATTGCCGTAAGGGCACCGGCGCTTTAATGCGAGCCAGTACATCTTCATCGCAATCCGATCCGCCACCTGCCCGCGCGGCACCGATCGAGCATACGATCATGAACAAGGCCCAAGAATGCGCCCAAGAATGCGCCCAAGAATGCGCCGGAGATTCCACTACCCACTCCGCCCGTGATTCCGCCGATGACGCCGCCATCGAAACCGATGCGCTGCAAAAGACCTACGGCGCCACCCGTGCCCTCGACGGGGTGAGCCTGCGGGTGGCGCGCGGGGAGGTTTTCGGGCTGCTCGGCCCCAACGGAGCGGGCAAGACCACGTTCGTGCGGCTGCTCTCGACGCTGATCCGGCCCACGGGCGGGCGGGCCGTGGTGCTCGGCCATGATATCGTCGCGCAGGCGGCGCAGCTGCGCAGGCGCATCGCGCTCACCGGACAATTCGCCTCCGTCGACGAGGAACTGACGGGGCGCGAGAACCTGTTGCTGCTCGCCCGGCTTCTCGGGCTCACGGGAAGCGCGGCGCGCGGGCGCTGCGACGAATTGCTCGAAGCCTTCGACATCGCCGCTGCGGCGCGACGCCCGGTCAGCGGTTATTCGGGCGGCATGCGCCGGCGGCTCGACATCGCGGCCTCGATGATCACCCGCCCGGACCTGCTCTTCCTCGATGAGCCCACCACGGGCCTCGATCCGCGTGCGCGGGCCGATGTCTGGGCGATCACGCGTCAGCTGGCGCGCAGCGGTACCACCATTCTGCTCACCACCCAGTATCTCGAGGAGGCCGACCAGTTGGCCGACCGGATCGCGGTGATCGATCATGGACGCGTCATCGCCCAGGGCACGGCAGCGCAGCTCAAGGCCCGCATCGGCAGCGGTGTCCTGCGCCTGACGCTGCACGACCCGGACGGGGCCGCGCGCGCGGGCTCCGTCGCGCAGAGCTTCGATCTCGCCGCGCATCAGGAGGATGATCCCCGCATGCTCGCCATTCCCCTGCCCGATGCCGATGCGGCGGTGCCACTGCTCGCAGCTCTGGCTGAACAGAACATTGCGCTTGTCGATTTCGCCTATGGCCAGCCGACACTCGATGCGGTCTTCTTCGCGCTCACCGGCCATGGTGCCAGGCCTGATCAAGAGGGGACGCCGGCATGAGCGAGCGGCAATCGCGTCTCGACCGGGCGCTCGGTCCCGGCAGGCGCAGGCCCTCCGGCCCGCGTCCGCTCGCCGACACGCTGGTCTTCGCCTGGCGCGCCATCCTCAAGATCCGCCACAATCCCGAGCAGGCCTTCGACGTGGTGGTCACGCCGATCATGTTCACCGTCATGTTCACCTATCTGTTCGGCGGCGCGCTCGTGGGTTCGACCGAGGCCTATCTGCAATTCCTGCTCCCGGGCATCCTGGTGCAGACGGTGATGTTCACCTCGATCTATACCGGCTTCACGCTCAATCAGGATATCAAGCGCGGGGTTTTCGACCGTTTTCGCGCCATGCCGATCTGGCGCCCGGCGCCGCTCGCGGGCGCGATCCTGGGCGATGTACTGCGCTATACCGCCTCAGCGCTGCTCGTCTTCGGCGTCGGTTTCGTGATGGGTTACCGGGCCGAGGGCGGGGCGGGTGCCGTCATCGTGGCGCTGGTTCTGCTCAACATCTTCGCGCTCGGGATCGGCTGGATCTTCACCGCCGTGGCGCTGATGGTGCGCACGCCGGGGACGGTGATGACCCTGTCATGGCTCGTGCTGATGCCGGTCACCTTCGGCTCCAACATCTACGTCGCGCCACAAACCATGCCCGGCTGGCTGCAGACCTTCGTCACGATCAATCCGGTCAGCCACATCACCACCGCCCTGCGTGGCGTGCTGGACGGCGCACCGGCCCTCGGTGCCACCGGTCTGGCCCTGATCACCCCGCTGGCTGTGACGGCGTTGTTTGCGCCATTGTCGATGTGGCTCTATGCCCGCGAGCGGGGCTGAGCCGCAACCGCATCGGGTTCATGCAATTGCATCCCGGGCGGGTCTGGGAACTCTGACAAACCGGAAGCCGCTTTTGTGACGGGTAGCAGGACCTGACGGATCTTGCTTCCCGATGATAGCCTTCGCTTCGAAGCTTGGAAAACAAGCGATCGGGGGCGGGAGGGATGCATGCCGGCACAGATCGATATCGGACCCGTCGACCCCCGCCTGCGTGATCTGCTCGCACCGGGCGGCGTCATGCGCGCCGGCACCAATCTCTCGAATTTCCTGCTCGTCACGGGCAAGACCGTTGAACGCGCGCCGGTCGGCGTCTCGCCCGATATGGCGCGCTGCTTCGCCGATTGTCTTGGCGTCGAGGTGGCTTACGTGACCTACCCCTCTCCCGGCCCGCTCGCGGATGCGGCAGCGAATGACGCATGGGATATCGGGCTGATCGGCGCCGAGCCGCAGCGCGCGCGCATGATCGCCTTCACGCCACCCTATGTGGAGATCGAAGCGAGCTATCTCGTGCGCAACGACGCGCCCTTTGGCACGCCACAGGCCCTCGATGCGCCAGGCAAGCGCATCGCCGTGACAGGGCGCACCGCTTATGCCCTGTGGCTCGAGAACAATCTGCGCCATGCCGAACTCGTGTATGCCGGCAATTTCGACGATGCGCTCGCGCTCTTCAGGGATGAGGGACTCGACGCGCTCGCGGGCCTGCGCTCGCGGCTCGTCACCGATGCGCGCACCATGCCGGGAACGCGGATCCTGCCAGGACGCTTCATGGCGGTGCAGCAGGCGGTCGGGGTGCCGATCGCCAGAGCCGAGGCGCTGCCACTGGTGGCGCGCTTCGTCACCGCCGCGCGCGATGGCGGACTGGTGGCAGAACTGATCGAGAAACACGGCGTGCACGATCTCGCCGTCGCAAAGCCCGCCTGAGCGATCATACGGAGACAAGCCATGCGTATCGTTATCATCGGCACCGGCGCCATGGGATCGGTCTATGCCGGCCTGCTCGGCGATGCCGGGCTCGATATCGTCGCAGTCGATACATGGGCCGCGCATATCGAGGCGATCCGCCGCGACGGGTTGCGGGTATCCGGCGCGAGCGGAGAGCGCGTGGCCCGGATTTCTGCAACAACCGATGCGCGCGAGGCAGGCCCGGCGGATCTCGTGATCATCGCCACCAAGGCCAACGGTGTCGAAGCCGCAGCCCGGGCCGCGCGCGCGATCCTCACCGAGGACGGCGTCGTACTGACGATCCAGAACGGGCTCGGATCCGCTGAAAAGGTCGCGGCGATCATCGGTGAAGACAAGACCCTGATCGGCGTGGTCGGCGGCTTTGGCGCCTCGATCCCGCAGCCGGGCCATGTCCACCACAACGGCTGGGAATTCGTCCGGCTCGGCGAATATCGCGGCGGCACCAGCGCGCGGCTCGAGCACATCGCCGATATCTGGCGCAAGGGCGGTTTCAAGGTGCTGCTCTTCGCGGATATCCATCAGCTCGTCTGGGAGAAATTCATCTGCAACGTCGCCTTCAGCGGCACTTGTACGCTGACCGGCCTCACCATCGGGGAGGTACTCGCCGATCCGGATGCCTTCTCCGTCGCCGCCGCCTGTGCAACGGAGGCGCACGCGGTGGCACGGGCGAAGGGGATCGCCGTCGATATCGATGATCCGGTCGCCTATGTGCGCGCCTTCGGCGAGAAGATCCCCGGAGCGCGACCCTCGATGCTGCTCGACCACATGGCCGGTAAACGCTGCGAGATCGATGTGATCAACGGCGCCGTGCCCCGCGTCGGGGCCGAGGTCGGGGTGCCCGCACCGGTCAATACCACGCTGGTTGCGCTGATCCGGGCGCGCGAGCGCGCTTTCGACAACTGAGCGGGATCGAGGAAGGGGGAGGCGGCATGGGCACGCGGCAGCAGGATGGCGATGCATTCGATTACGTG
>NZ_DATGCW010000079.1:0-6873 GCF_035311605.1 Saliniramus sp. | reverse complement strand
TTACACCGATCAGGGTCGCCCCGGCAGAACCGGTGGTGAGCAGGCTGGGAATGGCGGCGCCAAGAACCTTGCCCACGATCGCGACCAGCGTCAGTACGACCCCGATCCAGAGCGCCGCCCCGAGCGCGTCAATCTCGACGGCGAGCCCGATGCCGATGAAGAAGAAGGGCGCAAGGAGATGATAGACACCGCTGAAACCGGCATCGATATTGACGGCTTCAGGGTCACGGCTGAATGCCAGCCCGGCGAAAAGCGCGCCGAGCGCTGCTGAAAATTCGAGCCATGCGGCCACACCGGCAATCAGGATCGCGATTCCGGCCACGAAGACCATCAGTTCCGGCTGTGAGGCAAATCGCTTGAACGCCGTCGTCAGGCGCTCCTCGCCATAACGGGCGAAGACGATGCAAAGGCCGGCAAAGAGAACGAAATTCACAAAGAAGAGACCACCCGTGCCAAGCAATGCCCGGAAAATATCCCCGTTTCCCGAACCAGTGCCGTCCGTCTCGCGCAGCACCGGAAGAATGGCGAACAGCAGGACCATCAGCGCCACCCCTGACAGATCGTCCATCTCGGCGACATCGGTTAGAAGCTGCCCCTTGCGCGTCCCGAGCGCCTCATGCTGCTGCCACATGGCCAGAGAGACACCGATGCTCGTCGCCGTCAGCGCGATGGCGGCGATCAGGCTCGGAATCTGCGCAAAACCCAAAAGATGGATCATCACGAGGTAGCCCAGCCCCCCGCTGAGCGCGACATTGCCGATCCAGATCACGCTCGCACTGCGCAATTGCCGACGAAGCGCCTGCAGATCGCTCTCCAGCCCGACGCGGAACAGCAGCACGATGATCCCGAGCTCCGCCAGAACCTCGAAAGTGAAATCAGCACGGTCTGACAGAATGTTCCAGTGGTCATCCGCCAGCCGCAGGGCGAAGCCGAGTGCCATGAAGCCGATCAATGCAGGAACGCGCGTTCGATCAAGCAATGCCTTCACGATGAGAGCCGTGGCAACGAGCACCCCAATCAGAAAGATCAGGAAAGAGACGGACTGAATCGACTCGGTCATGTTGCCTCCTGGCGCCGATCACCCGAACCCCGTTTTTCCCATACAGGCCTCACCCCCGCTTTCCGGGAATATCATGCGATGGATGCGACGCCTGCATTGGCAGTTGGAACCCAAACCGGGAAAGTGTCTCGACCGGACTTGGTTCCAGCTTCGCCCGGCAGCGATACCGAACGCGCGTAGACTCCTGGCCTGAAGGTACATGCCGGGAGCATCAATGACATGCCCGGGGATGCGAAATATCGGGCATTCGACTTGAACCAGAATTTCGCAGCAGGGTTGATGGTCATCATGCCAGGATGGCGGACAGCGCTTTACGAGTGCGCCTCGAGATGCTGCGGTGCCGCATCACGTGTCTTCTTTTCAGGCCTGTTTCCGCCGAGAAGCAGCACCACTTGCGTGCGGTTGGTCACCTTCAGTTTGCGCATGATCTGCGTCAGGTGCATTTTCACCGTGTTGTCTGACAGGCCAAGTTCAGCCGCGATCACCTTGTTGGCCTTGCCTTCGAGCACACCGGCCGCCACCTCACGCTCGCGCGGCGTGAGCCTGCCCCAGCCTTCCGCCGGCGGCGCGATCGGATCCGGAGGCTCATCCCCGGTCTCCACCCGCAAGCCACAAGCCGCACCGATCATGAAGAGCAGGGCATCAAGCGAGGGCGGCAGCTTAACCGTATCCGCAATGCCGATATTGGCGACGGCGTCGAGCATGAGCATGACGATGCGGATTCCCGGAAACGCTGCGCTCAGGAACTGCATGCTGTTATGCGAATCCGAGTGACCGGCATCCACGATCAGAATGTCTTTGTCTGTTGGCTCCAGGGTGCTGGCAGCCTCGATCGAAGCGGCATGCATGATCTCCGTCAGCGCATACTTGCGCAGTATTTCCGCCTGGATGCATTCCCGCACGAGCTGGAGCGCGCTCACGATGATGATGCGACCCGCGAAAACGGTCTGTCGTCTGCTCATCGCACTCGGATTCAGATCACGCATCTGACTACCCAAATTCTGTTGACGATATGCTGTAGAAAACCCCTGTGACGATCAAATAGCGCATGTCGACTACCCTACACCGGTTTTGATTAAATACAGAATCAAAAAGTATGATGTATTTCGTATTTATCGATATAATTCTATTTCAAGGAGATTTGGATATGAATTAAAATTAAAGATTGTTTTACGCTACAATATTTTTCTCCATGATCATCACTCCTCCCTGAACGCCCTCGCCATGCTGTCCTTGACCGGTTGCAGCAGGTATTCGGCGAAACTGCGCTCACGCGTCTTGATATAGACCTCCGCCGGCATGCCGGGTGTCGGCGTGAAATCGGCCACCTTTGCGAGCGAGCGCGCCTCCAGCCTGATCCGGGCCACGAAGCCGTCCTGCCCGCTCGCCTCGCGTCCCAGTTCTGCCGGCAGCGCATCCGCCGAGACATAGGTCACGCGCCCTTCCACCATCGGCGTCGTACGCTTGTTGAGCGCGGTGAGGCGCACTGAGGCGCTCTGCCCGATGCGGACGCTGTCGATATCCTGCGGGCGCACGCGAGCCTGGATGACGAGATCAGCATCGAGTGGCACGATCTCCGCGACCGGGCTCCCGGATTCGATGACGCCGCCTGGTGTGTGATAGCGCATCTTGACGATGATCCCGTCTTCCGGGGCGATGATCGCGCTGCGTTCGACCATGTCTGCAGCGGCGCGCCGACGCTCCCGGACATCCTTCAACTCGGCCTCGACCTCTTGCGATTGCTCTACCGCGACCTTGGCCGCAGCGTTGCGCACGGAGAGGATCTGCTCGTTGATGCGGGCGATGCGCTCGCGCGAGTCACCCATGTCACCCACCAGCCGCCCGACTTCGCCATCGAGGCCGGCCTGTGCGCGACGCAGGGCGAGCACTTCCGGGCGGCGCACGAAACCGTCGCTGAGGAGCTTCTCCTTACCCTCGAGTTCTTCGGCAATGATGGCGATCTGCCGCTCGATTGCTGCGCGTTGCGCCTGTGCACCCATGATGCGTTCGTTGAGGCCGTCGATGCCGGCGGAGAGCGTGGATATCTCGCTCTCGACATGCCTTCGGCGGACTTCGAACGTCTCGGTCTGTGCCGCGATGATCTCGGCGATATCGGAATCCGCCTGCGCTTCGGCGAGCAGTGTGCCGGGGAAGCTGATGCGTGAGGTGCCTGCAATCTCCGCGTCCAGCCGCGCTTCCATGGCCGCGAGGCGCGCCGCGCGCAGATCGAGCCGGCGCAACTCTGCCGCTGCGGCGGTCTGATCAAGGGTGATGATCTCCTGTCCCTTGCGCACAAGATCGCCCTCGGACACCAGAATCCCGGCGATCACGCCTCCCTCGAGATGCTGCATGATCTTGTTCTGGCCCGAGGCGACGAAATAACCAGTGGAGACGACGGCGCCGGAGATCGGTGCGGCTATGCCCCAGACGCCGAAGACGGAGACGAAGACCGCAATCACGGCAATTCCGTAGAAGATGGCGCCGCGCGTGCTGCGGGGAATGTCGGCGCTCCAATCATCCATCATGGTTCATTCTCCCGGTTGCGGGCCGCTATCCGACCGCTTGTCGTTCTTTCCCTGACCCTGAGGCTTGCCATCCTGATCGGGACGCGACGCGACGGGTTTCGTGGTGGAGAGCCGGCGCAGGATTTCGTCGCGTGGGCCGAGCGCCTCCACGGCACCGTTGCGCAGGACGAGGATCTTGTCGACGCTGCGCAGGAGCGCGGGGCGCTGGGTGATGGCGATGACAGTGATGCCGCGCTCCTTGGCACGCCCGAGAGCACGCGCAAGCGCCATCTCGCCGGGCGTGTCGAGGTTGGAATTGGGCTCGTCGAGGATGACGAGGCGCGGATTGCCGAAGAAGGCGCGCGCGAGGCCTATGCGCTGCTTCTGCCCGCCCGAGAGCGGCGATCCGTCGATCGAGACAAGCGTTTCGTAGCCTTGCGCAAAGCCGGAGATCATCTCGTGCACATCGGCGAGCTCGGCGGCAGCGAAGATCGCGGCATCATCGGCATCGGTGCGCATGCGCGCGATATTGGCCTTGATGGTGGCGGGAAACAGCTGCACGTCCTGCGGCAGGTAGCCGACGCTCTCGCCGAACTGGCGCGGATCCCAGTTGCGCAGATCCATCGCATCGAGCCGCACCGAGCCCGCCGTCGGCGTGATCGCGCCGACGAGCATGCGCCCCAGCGTCGATTTTCCCGCGCCGGACGATCCCACCACCGCGAGAGTCTCGCCGGGCTCCAGCGAGAAGCTCACACCGTTGAGGATCACCTGCTTGTTGGGTGGCGGCACGTAGAGCACGCGCTCGACATCGAGCCGGCCTTTCGGATCAGGAAGGCGCAGGCGCGGCTGGTTCAGCGGCGTGGTGTGCAGGAGCGAGCGGATGCGCTGGAAAGCCGAGCGCGCCTGGACCAGATGACGCCAGCCCTCGATTGTCCCTTCCACCGGCGAGAGCGCCCGCGAGGCGATAATCGAGGCCGCGATCACCATGCCGCCGGTGAGCTGGTCCTGCAGGGCAAGGAAGGCACCCCAGCCGAGGATGGCAACCTGGGTGCAGAGCCGCACGAATTTCGACAGGCCGGTCATGGCGATGTTGCGATCCTGGGCCGAGACCTGTGAGCGCAGGGACTCGGCGGTATCGCGCCCCCACAGCCCCACACCTTCCGGGATCATGCCCATGGCGTTGATCACCTGCGCATTGCGCGCCATCGAATCCGCCTGGAGATTGGCGCGCCCGGCAAAGGCGTTGGCGCGCGCGAAGCTCATCGCCGTCAGTCTCTGGTTGAGCCCGGCGACGGCGAGCAGCGCAATGCCCGTCGCGGCGACGATCATGCCGAGATGCGGGTGGATCAGGAAGATCACCAGCAGATAGATCGGCGCGACCGGGGCATCGAGGATGTTGAGCAGCACGCCGCCGGTGAGGAAGGAGCGGATCTGCTGGAGATCGGGCAGCACCTGGAATTCGCGGATCGAGCCGCCCTGCGCCGCCTTCGCCGCCGAAGCCAGCACCGGCGAGCCGAGCCGGCTCTCGAAATCCACCGCCACCCGCATCAGCATGAAACGCCGGATCATGTCGAGCACGACATGGGCGAGCAGCGCGGCGACCACGATCGCCGTGAGCATGATCAGCGTATCGGTGCTGCGGCTCGACAGAACCCGGTCGGAAATCTGGAAGAGATAGATCGGGATCGAGAGAACGAGGATGTTCACGAAGAAGGAGAAGACGACGACGACCCAGAGATTCCGCCGCACGCCGGCGAGGCCGCGCCCGAGGATATCGCGGAAGTCCCCGCCTTCGCGCCGCTTCTCGAGCTTGGGCGTGCCGCCGCCTCCGCCACCACCACCACCGGTCTCTTTGGGCGGCGGAGGCTTGTCGCCACCCGATGTGTCGCGCTTGAGCGGCAATTCGCGGATATTGTCGTGATGGCGATCGGGCGGAACCGGGACTTCGCCACGCATTTGCTCACGGCGCATGTCTTCAGGCGCAGACGGGACAGGGGCAACCGACGCCCCGCCCGCTGCAAGCGCGCGAATCTCGGCCACGCGTAGCCGGATATCCTGCTCGAGCGCACTCATTACTGCCTCCTCGCTGCCGGATCCCTGCGCCGGACGGGGCGCGAAACTGTCGCCGAGCTTGTTCATGGTGCCCCCTCCCCGCTTTCCTGTTTTCGTCTCCCCTGATCGGTCGCGCGCTCAGGCCATCACGGACCCGAACGCGTCCTCATGCTGAAGCGCCACCGACGGTGCCGGCGCGACAGAGTCCTCCTGGACCAGTTCCTGATCCAGAAATGCGATGAACTCGGTGGCGAGCATCTGCGTGTCGCCCACGCCATTCCCTTGCGCGATCATCGGCTCGCCGCTGTCATAGGCGATGTTGGCCTGAAACAGCATCAGGTCCTGATAGACCTCGCCGCCGGCATATTGCGCATGGAAGGCGCCGAAATCGACGATGGTGGCATTGTTGACGAGCATATTGCCGCCGGTGACGACCTCGCCCTCCTCCTCGCCGTTCATCACGATGAAGTCACGGTCCGACAGCATGTTGACCTGCCAGAGCATCGAGACGTCGTACCAGTCGCCCTTGACCATGAGGATATCGAGTTGCCCTGTCGCGGCGCCGGAAACTCCCTCGAAAGCCTGCATGCCCGGATCTTCGCCGGCAGCGAGTGCCCCGAAGAGATCGGCGGCATCCGGGTTTACCCCCGTCCAGTCCTGCTCCCCGCGCTTGTCGATCGTTGCCTCGTTGACGACCGTATTCGGCGCCGACCGGTTGTCGAGCACGGCCTCGCCGGGCGGGCCGAACAGGGCGACGATGTCGTCGTCGGTGAAAACGTTGATCTGGCCGATGAAATTCAGCGCGTAGTAGCTGCCCGTCACCACGACGAGATCATAGCTCTTTCCGAGATCAAGCAGCCGCGCCGCATTGGCCTGCAGATTGCCACCGAAACCCATCATCGACCAGGCATCGGTGCCGCCCCAGGAAATCCGGTCGCCATCATCGGCGAGGTTTTGCTGGAACAGCGTCTTGACGTCGAAAATGTCCTGATCCGCAATATCGACATTGACGGTGAGCCCGTTCGGATTGAGCCCGGTCGCGGCAGGCAGCATCACCGGATTGTGCGAGACGCTTGCGAGGTTGATGATCGTGTCGTCATGTTGCGTATCCTTCGTCGCCGACTGGATCGCGCCGTTCATTGCCACGAAGTCGCTATTGGAATGCACGTTGATCTGCATGATGGCATCGCGCTGGAAGACATCGCCCATCACGGTGAGCGTGCGCGCGGGGATGAGTGCATCGATCAACGCGGCCTC
>NZ_DATGCW010000078.1:0-4099 GCF_035311605.1 Saliniramus sp. | reverse complement strand
GATCGCGCGCAGATCATCGAGGCGCGCCGTCCAGCCGGTGGGATTGGCGGGTGTGTTGATCAGAAGGGCCTTCGTGCGCGGGGTCACCGCCTCGGCGAGGCGCGCCATATCGAGCTGCCAGCCGCTTCCAGACAGATAGAGCGGCGCCTGCACCGTCTGCGCCCCGACCACCCCGATCGCCGCCGGCCCGTTCGGCCAGGCGGGAGAGGGCACGATCACCTCGTCACCAGGCCCCGCCACCAGCCGTACCGCGAGCTGGATCGCATGCATGCCGCCGATCGTCACCGTATAGCGCTCGATCGGCCCGCCGCGCCCGTAATGGCGCGTCATGTAGGCCGAGATCGCCTCGCGCAGATCCGGCAGGCCGCGCTGATGGGTATAGAAGGTCTCCCCGGCTGCGAGCGAGCGCGTCGCCGCCTCCATGATAAAGGCGGGTGTCGCGAGATCTCCCTCGCCGACCCAGAGCGGGATCAGCCCCTCGCGTCCGCGCCCGTACTCCATGAGGGTAACGATGCCGCTCTCGGGGGCTGCGGCTGCCTCGGGACGGATGGGATAGGCGATGTCCATGCGGGATTTCCTGAGCGTTAGGGTCTCGGCGCCGGTCAGTCGCCCGGGCGGCGCGGATCGAGGCTGAAGCGGGCGACTTCGCCGGCGAGTTCGACGAAGGCGCGTGCGCCGTGCGCCGCCGCCGCCTCGCCTTTCTCAGGCGTTGCGGCTGCCGCGTTGCCAATGGCGCCGGCAGCGTTGATATCCTGCGCCATCCAGCCGAAGCCATTGGGCTGGATGGCCGAGAGATGCGTGAATTCCTCCGCCATCGCCACCGTGCGCGGGGTGAAATCGACGGCTTTCTCCATGCGCACCCGATCCGGCGCGAAGGCAAGCATCAGCGCGGTCTCGATCTCGCCGCCATGAATGCCGTGGCGCAATTCATGCGCCGCAAACAGATCCTGCGGATAGCCCAGCCGGTGCCAGGCGGTGGTGACGCACAGCATGCCGAAGCGCACCCGCAATTCGCGTGCGACGATGTCGATCACCGGAATGTTGCCGCCATGCGAATTGACGATCACCAGCTTGCGGCAGCCGGAGCGAAATACACTCTCGCCGATCTCGCGCCAGGCGGCGATGGCGGTCTCCGCCGAGAGGGTGAGCGTGCCGGGAAAGGCGATGTGCTCGTTCGACTTGCCGATGGTCTGCACGGGCAGGAGGAGCAGATCCAGCTCATCAGGGACGAGCGCGCGCACGCGGTCGAGATAGCCCTGCGCGATCAGCGTATCGACGCCCACCGGCAGATGCGGCCCGTGCTGCTCGATCGCGGCGACCGGCAGCACCGCAATGGCGCGGCTCATGTCGCGGGTGGCGAAATCCTCGGTGCTCAGGGAGAGCCAATCAAGTGCGGGCATCGTCAATTCATCCGGTATTGCAACAGGAACGGGCCGCGATCACGCATCGTCCTCCGCGCGGGCGGCGATCACCTCGACCTCCACCTTGAAGGCCTCCCGGGCGAAGCCGGAGACGATCATCAGGGTCGAGGCCGGCGCCGGGTCGGCCACATGGCGGTCGCGGGCGCGCATGTAGGGCTGGAGATGGGCGCGGTCGGAAACGAACGCGTTGATGCGCACGATATCGGCCATCTCCATGCCGGCGCTCGCGAGAACCGCGCGAATCGCCGCGAAACACAGATCAGCCTGCGCCTCGGCATCGTCGGGCACGTCATCGTCGCGGGTGATGCCCAGCTGTCCCGAGACGAAAAGCAGCCTCGCGCCCGGCGGCACCTCCACCGCATGGGCATAATTGGCGAAGGGCGGGCAGATGGTGTCGGGGGTGTGGTGGCGCATCGCGCACTTTCCAATCGGCTGCATGTGACAGAAACATAGCCTTGTGCCATCGCCGCACAAGGGAAATCGGCGCGCGAAGGTGCGTGCGAAAATGCGGGGATGAGTGCCGCATGAAAACGGCACAGGGCTTGCCAGCAGGGGCCTGGTCTTGCAACACCAAGGTGGCTGCGGAAGCGGCTGCTCAATTTCTAGGCAGGGATGATGGTCATGACGCTTGTTTCTCGTGCGGCGATCGCCGCCTCCATGCTCGCCGCGACGGCGCTCAGTGCGGCTGCGCAGGATCTCGAACAGGTGCGATTCGGCACCAACTGGGTCGCCCAGGCCGAGCATGGCGGCTATTATCAGGCCGTGGTCGACGGCACCTATGCCGCATGCGGGCTCGATGTCGAGATCGTGCCGGGCGGCCCGCAAGCCAATAACCGCATGCTGCTACCCGTGGGCCGCATCGATTTCTACATGGGCGGAAACCTGATCCAGGCCTTCTCGGCCATCCGCGAGGAGATCCCCACCATCGTCGTGGCCGCGAGCTTCCAGAAGGACCCGCAGATCCTGATGTCGCATCCCGACCAGGGGCTTGATGATTTCACCGATCTGCCCGATGCCGACCAGTTGCTGATCGGGCGCGAAGGTTTCGCCACTTATTATCAATGGCTGATGGTGGCGCACGGCTTCCGCGAGGACAATGTCCGCCCCTACACTTTCAATCCGGCCCCCTTCATTGCCGATCCGCGCGCCGTGCAGCAGGGCTATCTGACCTCGGAACCCTTCGCCGTCGAATCGGAAGCCGGCTTCGCGCCCAACGTCTTCCTGCTGGCGGATCAGGGCTTTGCCACCTACGCGACGACGATCGAGACCCGTCGTGAACTGGTCGAGGAGAGCCCCGATATCGTGCAATGCTTCGTCGATGGCTCCGCCATCGGCTGGTACAATTATCTCTATGGCGACAACGAAGCCGCCAACGCGATGATCATGCGCGACAATCCGGAAATGACCGAAGACAAGATCGCCTATTCCATCGAAAAGCTGAAGGAATACGGGATCGTCGATTCGGGTGATGCCCGCGAACTGGGTATCGGCGCCATGACGGAGGAGCGGATCGGGACCTTCTTCGCGCAAATGGTCGAGGCAGGCCTGTTCGAAGCCGATCTCGACTTCCGCCAGGCCTATACGCTGGACTTCACCAATAACGGCGTCGGCATGGAACTGCGGCCCTGAGACCCGCGTCACCGGATGCCGGCTCCCTTCCGGCATCCACCGCGACCCCGATGGGCATCTGATCATCAGCTTGATCATCAGCTTGGACAGGCGCAGCGTGATCGGCTAAGCCTGCCGCACGGACAACCGAAAGAGCGGTCCGCCGCTCTCGAAACCGCGCCGCGCCGGCATTGCCGGTCCGGCGAGATTGGCGATGGCATGACTGCGCAAACCGCCCCCTCCCCGGCATCGACACCCGTTGCCCGGGCTTCCTCGGATTCCGGCTCCGCGCCGCGTTCCGGCGCCCCGCTGGTCGCGCTCGCGGGAATCGACAAGGTCTTTCAAAACGGCACCATCGCGCTGTCGGGGCTCGATCTGGGCATTCGCGAGGGCGAATTCGTCTCCCTGCTCGGTCCCTCGGGCTGCGGCAAATCGACCGCGTTACGCATTCTCGCCGGTTTGATCCCGGCCTCGCGCGGCGCCATCGACTGGGCCGGCGGCGGCGATGCCGAGGCGCATCAGCGCGATATCGGTTTCGTCTTCCAGGAACCGACGCTGATGCCCTGGGCCAATGTCGCCGACAATGTCTATCTGCCGCTTCGCCTGCGCGGAGTTTCGCGCAGGGCGGCATCGCAGGCGATCGATTCCTGCCTCTCGCTGGTGGGGCTCGAACAATTCGCGCAGAGCTATCCGCGCGAATTGTCGGGCGGCATGAAGATGCGCGTCTCCATCGCCCGGGCGCTGTCGCTGCGCCCCAAGCTGCTGCTGATGGACGAGCCCTTCGCGGCGCTCGACGAGATCACCCGCTTCAAGCTCAATGACGACATCCTGCGCCTGCAGAAGGAATTCGGCTGCACCATCGTCTTCGTGACCCATTCGGTCTTCGAGAGCGTCTATCTGTCGAGCCGGATCGTGGTGATGGCGGCACGGCCCGGGCGCATCATCGCCGGGATCGATGTCGATGCGCCGCGCCCGCGCGACCCGGATTTCCGCACCACGCCCG
Organism: Saliniramus sp.; assembly: GCF_035311605.1. NCBI lineage: Bacteria > Pseudomonadati > Pseudomonadota > Alphaproteobacteria > Hyphomicrobiales > Salinarimonadaceae > Saliniramus > Saliniramus sp. The sequence continues at coordinate 67 of NZ_DATGCW010000078.1, read as the reverse complement.
CCTACGGCGATTACTGCCGCACTGCTAGCGAGGCCCTGCACGGGGCCATGGGCCATGACGAGCATCT
>NZ_DATGCW010000077.1:0-2841 GCF_035311605.1 Saliniramus sp. | reverse complement strand
AGCGCAGGAGGCCGGATGGCGTGGGGCGGCGGCCTTCGATCTCGTCGCGGGCAGCGTTGATATTCGCGGCAGCCTGCGTGCTGCTGCGGTGCCCCCGGGCTGGAGCGGGCCGCCGCCACGCATTACGTTCGGCTGGACCGGCGCTGCCGGTTCGATGACGCGCGAGGTCGATACCGGGCCGCTGACCAACGGCGTGGCGCAGTTCGTGCTGCAGCGTGAGCTCGACCGGATCGAAGCCTTCGAGCGCGAGGCGGGCGAGCGTACGCGGCGCCTCGAACAATTGCGCATGGAGCGCGCGCGTGACGCGGCACGGCAGGAATGGGAGGCGCTGCTCGAAGAGCGTGCCCGCCGTGCGGCAGAAGTGCGGCCGGCCGCAATCGAGGCCGCGCAGGCCATTGCCCGCGCCCGCCGCGCACGGATCGAGGCACAGCGTGCCGCAGAGGAAGAGGCGCGGCGTGCACAGGAAGAGGCCGAGCGCCTCGCGGCAGAAGAGGCCGCGCGCGCAGAGGAGGAAGCCCGGCGCGCGCGCGAACAGGCGGCACGCGCGGAAGAGGCTGAAGCTGCGCGTCAGGCCGAGGCGGCTGCGCAAGAAGCCGAGCGCAGGCGCATGCAGGACGATATTCGCCGGTTGCTTGAACGCGAGCGCGAGCGCGATTCCTGGCGCGGCTTGTTCGAGGATGACTCCCCGGACAGCGGGGACGAGTCACCGATGCTGTTGCTGCCACCCGGCTTCGCCGATCCGGCGAGCAACTGACGAGCACGCAAATTCAGCTACAAAGCAATTTTCAGTATGAGTATTCCCGACTCATGTCCCGGAGCAGATAGTTTTTCTACAACAGCGAGCAGATCGATCGCGTTACGTAATTTTCTTTTAAGTGATCACGCATATTGCGCTGCGTCAACGCACCTTCCCTTGCGTGATGCAGGAGCTGATTCATGGCCAGACAAGCCGCTTCCGCGATCCCGGCCTTTACCGTTGGTGGTCGCTTCTATCTCGTGATCACAATCGCGTTTCTTGCACTCCTCAGCCTCGCCGTCGTCGGCGCCGCGCGCTTCTCCGGCGCCTTGTGGTCGGCCAAGCAGCAGGAGCTGGTGAATATTACCGATTCTGCCGCCAGCATCGTCGCCGACTTCCACAAGAAGGCGTTGCGCGGCGAACTCAGCATGGAGGAAGCCAAGGCGCGGGCAGCCGATGCGCTGCGCCCCATCCGCTATGCCGATGACGAGTATTTCTTCATCCACGGCTATGATGCGGTCACCGTGATGCATCCGATGGTTCCGGCGATGGAAGGCACTGACCAGAGTGGGCTGCGCCTGCCGGACGGACGCTCCATCATCATCGAGCTCGCCGATCTCGCGCGCGCCGGTGGCGGCTTCTTCGAATATGACTGGCCGGTGGTGCCCGGCGGCGACGAGGAAGCGCTTAAGATGGCTTACGTGGTCGGTTTCGAGCCCTGGGAATGGATCATCGGCACGGGAGTCTTCGTCCACGATGTCGAGACCGCAATCGCCGACAACCGCAATATCTTCCTTGCGATCGCAGGCTTTGCCGGAATGATCCTCGTCGCGCTCGGCATCGTTCTCGCCCGCGGGATCACCCGGCCCCTGCGCCGGCTGGGGCAGGGGATGCAGGCCCTCGCAAACAGCGATCTGGATACGGCCATCGAGGGGGTGTCGCGGCGTGATGAGGTCGGCGAGATGGCTGAATACGTCCAAGTCTTCAAGGAAGCGCTCATCGCCAAGCGCGATGCGGATGCGCGGATTGCGCAGGACGCCATGTCGAAGGAACGGCGCGCCGAGGCTCTCGACAGGTTGCTGCGTGGGTTCGAGGAGACCGTCTCCGATCTATCGCGAGAGCTCTCGGCCGCATCCGCCGCGATGCAGGATACGGCGAAAGGCATGCATCAGACAGCTGATCAGACCAATGGCCGCGCCCTGTCCGTCGCCAGCGCAGCCGAGCAGACCTCGGCCAATGTGCAGGCCGTGGCTTCGGCGACCGAACAACTCAACGCCTCCGTGCGCGAAATCGGCGAACAGGTGACGCAATCGGCTCGGATCGCCGACACGGCGGTGGATCAGGTGCGTCAGACCGATCAGGTCGCGCGCAGTCTCGCCAGTGGTGCCCAGAAGATCGGCGAGATCGTCTCTCTCATCAACGGCATTGCCGGCCAGACCAACCTGCTGGCGCTCAACGCCACCATCGAGGCAGCCCGTGCGGGCGACGCGGGCAAGGGGTTTGCCGTCGTCGCGGCGGAGGTGAAGAACCTGGCCGATCAGACCGCCAGGGCCACGGAAGAGATCGCCAGCCACATCTCGCAGATTCAGGGCGTGACCGAGGAAGTCGTGACTGCGGTCACGGATATCGGTGGCGTGATCGACCGTATGAAGGAAATCTCCACCGCGATTTCGGCCGCGATGGAGGAGCAGGGCGCCGCGACCAACGAGATTGCCCGCAACGTCCAGGAAGCGGCGAAGGGGACCGGCGAGGTCACCGAATCGATCGACATGGTGAAGGCCGGTGCCGGCGAGACACAGGGTGCCGCCGATTCGGTGCTCAGTGCCGCGACGGATCTCTCCGCGCGCTCATCCGGCCTCGGACGCGCGGTCGATTCCTTCCTTCAGGCCGTACGCGCTGCGTAACCTGAACCAGGCCTCACCATTTGAAAGAAAAGCGCCGCAGGTCGTGTGATCTGCTGCGCTTCACTTTCCGGAAATCGCATCGTGCGGTTTGATGAACGGCTCAGCCTTGCGAAGAGGCCGTACCGACGCTGTCGGCGGGATCGGTAAGCGCGGCATCGTTCGCGGGAGCCCCGTCTGGCTGTTGCGCGATCGCCGCCGGGG
>NZ_DATGCW010000076.1:0-3098 GCF_035311605.1 Saliniramus sp. | reverse complement strand
AATCCGCGCCGAACACGTAGACATCCTGGCCCGTACCGCCATTGAAGACCTGGTCGCTGCCATCGGCCACATAGACGATCGACCCGCTCGCCCCGGCGCGCGAAAGCGTGGTCGCGCCGGCATCACTGATGCGCAGATTGGCGATGCCGATGCCCGCCGCCAGCGCCGCGAGGTCGAGCGCCGAGGGCGTCGTCGCCAGCGCCGTAACCAGCCCCTGCACGATATAGTCATGGCGCACGTCGATCCCGTCGGCGCGGCGCATGGCCTCGGTGACATGCTGCAGGAGCGGCCCCCACAAGGCATCCCAGGCCTGCTGTGCCGCAGTCAAATCATCTGGAAGTTGTGTAAGCGCAGACGAAAAGGCATCCGCGAGTGCTGCGGGCCCCTCCGCCTGCAGCCGGTCGCGCCCTTCGCTATAGCTCACCCCCGCGAACTGCGCCGCGAGCGGCCCCTGCACCGCGAGGCGCGCCGTGGCCTTGTCGAGGGCGGCATCCCAGCTCTCGACAAGCTCGGCAAGATTGTTGCCGATCGGCACGCCGGCCGCGTCGCGCGGGGTCAGTTCGAGCCCGAAATAGGTCTCCAAGAAGGCGAGTTTGCGCGTGTCGAAATCCGTGCCCATCGTATCGGCGGTGACGCCGTCCACCCCCGCCCAGCGATACAGGATCGCCTCGGCATCCGCGCGCATATCCGCCCAGGAGGTGCCGACGGGGAGATCGGCGAAGGCCGTGACCTGCGCGAGCAGCGCGGCATCGTCGGTCATCGCCACGCGCAGATCGGTGACGCGGCCGAAGCCCTTCAGCGCCGGCAGCGCGGCTGCGGCTGCGGAGACGCTGGTATCGCCGAGATAGCGTGTATTGGTGGGGTCGTTGTCGAGCAGCACATCGGCGATGGTCGAGGTGGTGCCGTCGCTGCGGGTGAAGCCCGCCACCTCGCGGATGGTGTTGCCGTTGACATCCGTCACGTCGGGATCGCTGGTGGTCAGCGAGATCGAGGCGATGCCGGCCTCCGTGAGCGTCTGCAATTCGCCCGCATCGCTCTCGCCGTTCTGGTCGAGGTCGCGCCAGATCATCAGCGTGTCGAAACCGGCGTCACCGGCATCGATCACGCCGTCGGCGTTGGAATCGAGCGCGGCGAGCTCGGTGAAGCCGGAAGTCGTGGCATTGCCGAACAGTTCCGAGATATCATCAATGCGGCCATTGCCGTTGATGTCGCGCACCAGCAGCGCGTCGCTCGCGCCCACCCAGGCGGTGTGGCGCGCAAAACCCTCGCCGCCGAGATCGAAATGGACATCCCCGCGCTCGCGCCGGGTCAGATCGAGCCCGTCCCCGTCGAGATCGAGCACCAGCGGATCCGTGCCGGTATAGCCGCCGGCAAAACCCGCGCGGATGCTCAGTTCGATGTAATTGCGAAACTCCGCCAGCGACGATTTCCCGATCTCCTCCTTGAAGACCACGATCCCGCCCGTCGCCGCGCCGGTCTCGAGGTCGAGATCATAATCCTCGATCACCGCCTGCCCGCCGCGCCCGCGCCCGTACTGGATGATCAACTGGCCACTTTCGGACATGCCGTAGCGGAAGGTCAGCATTGCCTGGATGTTGGCCTGGAGAAGGACACCGGAAAGGATGCCGCCTAACGCGCTCGGCAACGTACTCATCATCATCGGCACGGGCGTCCAATAGGCCCAGCCGCCTTCCATCCACCATTGCTGCACGCCGCCGGAGAGATTCAAGCCCGCCCATCGGGCCTGATCCACTGTCGTGGCATCCTTGACGAATGTATTATGTGCCAGATTGAACGTATTCGAGCCGCCGTCACCATAAAGGTGGCTCTCCAGGCCGCCGCCATAGAGGATGTCGTCACCGTCCCCGCCATACAGGATCGACGTGTGTTCGCCCGCGTAGAGGATGTCGTTGCCCGCGCCGCCGCGAATCTCGTTGTGCCCCGTCTCGGTTCCCCGGATCACGTCATCGCCCGCACCGCCCTCGATCAGAACCTCGATCTGGTTCTGCGGCACGGCATTGGCCGCAGCGATGCGCGCAGCGGCATCGGCGGCAATGCTTGCGGGATCATTGGCGGTTCCTGACCCGGACGCGCTCCACGCCGCCGCAATATCCGCCTCCTGCGCCGCCGTCAGCGCCCCGCCGGGCGAGAGCTTGCGCAGATCGAGATCATCGCCGTGATCCGAACCGATGACATGTTCGAAATTGGTGAAGGTGAGGCGCTCTCCGACCCAGTAACCTTCATTCAGTTCAACGGCATCAATCGCTTCGGGACCATCGAAAGGATCATCCGGATCGAGTGAGCGCCGGAAAGAGGTCGATGTTGATCTCAACTCTATCGCAGTCCCTGCGGACGAGAAATCCAGCGTGTCATATCCAAGTCCACCATCAGCGAGTGTGGCATGTTCCAAACGCCCGACCGGATCGATAAACTCAACCGTATCATCGTGATCAGACAGGTGAAGCTGTTCGATACCATACAGGATATCCGGTGCGTCGTTGTCTTCGGAAGGGTTGACTCCGTAAACCTCCAATTGGCCAGAGGAGAGAGGATTCCACAATGCGCTGTTGGACTGGAGGCGAATGTTTACACCCGCCCCCGCGCGTGAATAGGTGACGACGTCCCAAGTCAGGCTGTAATCTGCTCCTGCCAAAGGCCCAGATGCCTGCTCGCCATAAATGTGGTCAGCGAAATCCGTTCCGATGAAGATATCATGCCTGTGGCTTCTGCCGAGGATATACAAACCCGCAGTGCTGTTGGTGCTGGCCTCTATCAGATCACTGTCACCCGATCCCAACAGCGTGGGCGCATCCTTGTCCGCGCCGGGATGCCCCCAATACCTTGTGTCATCAACATAGCTGGAGCCATCGGCAGTTTCGATGCTGCGCACGTCGAGGCCGGCATGGTTGAGGACGGAGAGGATGGTGGCGTTGGAATTGGATGTGTGGATTCCACCACCCATGGTGGGCAATTCGTAGCGGTATTCCTCGCTCAGCGCATTTGCAAAATCCGTCATCCCCGCCCATGCGGCATGAGCATCCGTATAGACGCCAGACCCAAGCAGAAGGGCGGTAATGTCGAGGCTGTTGCGGTCTTCG
>NZ_DATGCW010000075.1:0-3957 GCF_035311605.1 Saliniramus sp. | reverse complement strand
CCCGCCTTCGTCTCGGCGATCCTGTTGCTGCTCGCCTTCGCCATCACCCTGCGCTGGTTCCCGGTGATGAGCACCGGGCGCGGCGATACGTTCGGTGCAAGGCTGAACGATCTGGCGCTGCCGGCAATCAATCTCGGCCTGATCATGGCGGCCTACATCACCCGCGTATCGCGCTCGGCCATGCTGGAAGTGCTGGGGCAGGATTACGTGCGCACGGCCAAGGCCAAGGGTCTGGCCTTCGGCACGATCATCTGGCGTCACTGCTTGCGCAACACGATGATCCCCGTCGTGACCGTGGTGGGGCTCTATCTCGGCATCCTGATCGGGAATTCCGTGCTCACCGAAATCGTCTTCAACCGCCCCGGCCTCGGCCGGCTCATCGTCGGCGCGCTGAACCAGCGTGACTACACCATGCTGCAGGGCATGATGGTGATCTACACGCTGATCGTCGTGGTGGTGAACCTGTTGACCGACCTGACCTACGGCCTGATCGACCCGAGGATCAAATACAAATGAGCGCAGCCAACTCGACCCCTTCGGCAAACGCCTCGCGCAACTACTTCCGGACAACCGTCGCCGCAGCCGGTGCCGGACTCCTGAAGGCGTTCAACACCAACAAGACCTCCTGGATCGGCCTGGGACTGTTCGTCTTCGTCTGCCTGCTGGCGCTGCTGGCCCCGGTGATCGCCCCGCACGATCCGCTGGATCAGGACGTCTTCAACCGGTTGAAGGGGCCCAGCGCGGATTACCTCTTCGGGACCGATTCCTTCGGTCGCGACATTCTCTCACGGATCATGTGGGGGGCACGGATCTCGCTCACCATCGGCATCGTCGCGATCGGTATCGCCATGGTCATCGGCACCACGATCGGCCTCGTGGCCGGCTATTTCGGCGGCAAGGTCGATATTATCGTGATGCAGGCCAATGACGTGCTGCTTGCCTTTCCGTCGCTGATTCTCGGCCTGATCGTGGTGGCCATGCTCGGCCCCAGCGTCGAGAACCTGATCATCGCCATCGCGCTCACCGCGATACCACCCTTCGCACGCATCGCCCGCGCGCCGACAATCGCCATCAAGGAGCGCGAGTTCATCGAGGCCGGGCGCGCGCTGGGCTATTCCGATCTGCGGCTGATGTTCGGGCATGTCCTGCCCAACATCCTGCCGGAAGTGCTGGTGATGGGCTCGCTCTGGCTCGCCACAGCCATCCGCGTCGAAGCCTCGCTGGCCTTCATCGGACTCGGCGTCAGCCCGCCCACACCCACATGGGGCGGCATGATCCGGGAGGGTTTCGAGAACATCCTCGACAGCTTTTATCTGGTCCTCTTCCCCTCGATCGCAATCCTGATCGTCGTCTTCGCGCTCAACCTGCTCGGCGACGGGCTGCGCGACGCCATTGATCCGCGCCTGAAGGGAGAGCAGTGATGCAGCCTGTCATCAGTCTACGCAACCTCACGACCTCCTTCCGTGTGGACGGGGAATGGGTCCCCGTCGTGAAGAACGTCAGTTTCGACATTGCCGAACGCGAGACCGTGGCCGTTGTCGGCGAAAGCGGATCCGGCAAGAGCGTCACCGCCCTCTCGATCATGCGGCTTGTGCCGGAGAATACCGGGCGCATCGAGGGGGACATCCTGCTGGAGGGGCAGAGCCTGCCGGCCTTGTCGGAAGAGCGCATGCGCGACGTGCGCGGCGGACGCATCGGCATGATCTTCCAGGAGCCGATGACGAGCCTCAACCCGGTGCTCACCGTGGGCGCGCAGGTCTCGGAAGTGCTGATGCGCCATCGTAGCCTCAACCAGGCCGAAGCCCGGGCCGAGACGCTGCGGCTGTTCGACCTGGTGCGCATTCCCGATGCGAGCCGGCGCCTGGGCGAGTTTCCCCATACCTTTTCCGGCGGCATGCGTCAGCGCGTGATGATCGCCATGGCGCTCGCCTGCCAGCCGAAGCTGCTGATCGCCGACGAGCCGACCACGGCGCTCGACGTCACCATCCAGGCCCAGATCCTCGAGCTCATCCGCGAGCTCCAGAAGGAAATCGGCATGTCGGTGATGTTCATCACCCATGACATGGGTGTCGTGGCCGAGATCGCGGATCGTGTCGTGGTCATGCTCAAGGGCGACATGGTCGAATCCGGGGATGTCAGGGAGATTTTTGCCAATCCGCGCCATCCCTACAGCCGCAAGCTGCTGGGCTCCGTGCCACAGCTCGGCACGTTGACCGAAACGGAGTTGCCGCGCCGCTTCCCGGCCTTTCGTGAGGACAAAGCCGACACACCCGCTGCTGCGGCGGCAACGGATGACGCAGGCCTGCTTGCGGGTGAGGCAGACGAGCCGGATCAACGCGGTGAGCCGATCCTGCAAGTCGAGAATCTGGTCACGCGCTTCACGGTCAGCGGCGGCCTTCTGGGGCGCGCGGTCGGCGAGGTGCATGCGGTTTCCGACGTTTCCTTCGACTTGCGCGCCGGCGAGACCCTGGCACTCGTCGGCGAATCCGGTTGCGGCAAGTCGACGACGGGACGTTCCATCCTGCGCCTGATCGAGCCGCGTAGCGGGTCGATCCGTTTCGAGGGCCGGGAACTGATGCAGGCCAGCCCGGTGCAGATGCGGGAAGCGCGCAAGCGCATGCAGATGATCTTCCAGGATCCGTTCGGTTCGCTCAATCCACGCAAGACCGTGGGCGCAGCGATCCGTGAACCGATCACCGTGCACGGGCTAGCCAAAGGCGCCGATGCGGATGCGCGGGTCGAACAATTGCTGGAGCAGGTCGGGCTGCTGTCCGAACACGCTTTGCGCTTTCCGCATGAATTCTCCGGCGGACAGCGTCAGCGCCTTTGCATCGCCCGCTCGCTCGCCGTGGAGCCCCGCCTGATCGTGGCGGATGAGAGCGTCTCTGCGCTCGACGTCTCGATCAAGGCGCAGGTGATCAACCTGATGCTCGATCTGCAGCGCGAACTCGGCCTGGCCTTTCTCTTTATCAGCCACGACATCGCCATCGTCGAACGCGTCAGCCACCGCATCGCGGTAATGTATCTGGGTGAGATCGTCGAGATGGGGCCCCGCCGGGCGGTGCTCGGCAATCCGAAGCATCCCTACACGCAGAAGCTGATCGCCGCCGCACCGATTCCCGATCCCGAGCGCCGGCCTGCGCGGCGCGGATTGATGACCGAGGAGATCAAGAGCCCGGCGCGACCGCTCGACTACGTGGCGCCGCACCGACCGCTGGTCGAGGTCGAGCCGGGGCATTTCGTACGCGAACACGACTGAGGAACGCACAGGCTCGCGCGCGGCACCGACCTGAAGCCGATCCGACTGGATCCCCCCTTCGCGGGCAACCCGTGTCCGGCATCGCCCGCGACGGGATGATTGCCGCTCCGCCATGGTTGTCCTTCGGAGGGGGCCTCTTGACGCTGAAGGGGGAGCTGACACTGGCGCAGATGGCGGCCACGCATGGAGTTCATCAGTAAGCGGTACGAGTGCCCTGTTTGGATGCGAGCAGCTTGGAGCGCATTCCGACCTGACGGAGTCAGGCCGGGCGCTCCAGGTCATTGTCTGGCGCATCATTTTTCCCGTCAGCAGGTATCCACCTGACGGCATGATGTTCTAGCGCTTGCGCTTTCCGGCAGGCTGCTTCAGGCGTCGGCAGGTGCCATAGAGAGCGGCGACCTGTTGAACTCTGGCGCCTTGATCTGGAGCACCTGCGCTATCTCATGCTGCCCGCCTTTACCCTGTCGGTCATCCCGACGGGGGTGGTCAAGCGTACCGTGCGAACGCTTATCGCAGAGATACGCAATCAGGATTTCGTCCAGGCACTACGCGCAAAATGAGGTGGCCCCCGGATTTCGGACAGGGAGATAAGCTGGTATCGCTCTGACGAGAGGACGATATCGATGGCGAACACGAGGAAGCGTTATTCGGCGGATTTCAAGGCGAAGGTGGCCCTTGAAGCGTTGAAGGGGGAGCTG
>NZ_DATGCW010000074.1:0-6303 GCF_035311605.1 Saliniramus sp. | reverse complement strand
CTGGCCTGGTCGTTTTCACGCGATCTCGATATGGCGACAGTGGTCGCCGATCTCGACATCGCCTTCGGCACCGCCGGGCTCGACTTCAACCAGGATCCTCCGCAGGGCATCGCCGAAGCGATCTTCGCGCCCGACAGGCTTGATGCCAATGTGGTCGATCGCCTGATGTCGAAATGTTCGGACAAGCTGTCGCTGCTCGCAGCGCCCGCCGTTCTCGATCGAACCTGCGATCTGACCGAGACCACTTTCGACCAGTTGCTCGACCTGCTGCGCACCAACATGCCCTGCATCGTGCTCGATGTGCCCCATCTCTGGAGCGCATGGACGAAACGCATCCTGCTTGCCGCCGACGACATCATCGTCGTCGCGGAGCCGGAGCTCGCTTCTCTGCGCAATGCGAAAAATCTCGCGGATCTGTTGCGTCAGCAACGCCCGAATGATCGTCCGCCACGCTTGATGCTCAACCGTATCGGTCTGCCCAAGCGTCCGGAGATCACCAGCGCGGACTTCGCCAAGGCGGTGGGTCATGATCTGGACGCAGAGATGCCCTTCGATGCCCAGCTCTTCGGTTCGGCTGCCAATAACGGGCAGATGCTCGCTGAATTGCAGCCCGGATGCCGGCCAGCGGAAATCTTCACGGAGCTGGCGGCCACGCTCATCGGTCGCACGGAATTGAAGAACAAGCGTGCCGGCCTGCTGGATCCGCTGCTGTCCAAATTCCTGAAACGCAAATCGGCTTCGTGATCAGCCCGTCAACGGACCGTCGGGCAGCCGCCGGCTAACGTCAAACCGCGCAGAGAGTGATCCATATGTTCGGCAAGAGATCCTCGATCGGAAATCAGCAACCGGCGGAGCCGCGCATGCCTGCGGCACGACCGGAGGCCAGGCCGGCGAACACGGCGAGCGAACCGGCCGTCCCGGTCCTGCCGGTCGAAAACCCGCGACCGGCCGGCAGCTTCAACGCCAGCCCCCTGCCACCGCCGGAGCCGGCGAAGCAGAAGCCGGTTGCCGTGGAGACGCGACAGCGCTCAGACGAGTATTACCAGACGAAGAGCATGATCTTCGGCGCCCTGATCGAGGCCATCGATCTGGCGCAGCTCGCGCGCCTCGACGCGGATTCCGCCCGTGAAGAGATTCGCGACATCGTCAACGAGATCATCGCACTGAAGAATGTCGTCCTGTCGATCGCAGAGCAGGAAGAACTGCTCGACGACATCTGCAACGACGTTCTGGGCTACGGTCCGCTCGAGCCGCTGCTGGCGCGCGACGACATCGCCGACATCATGGTGAACAACGCGCGCAAGACATATATCGAAGTCGACGGAAAGATTCAGCTGACCAATGTCCGCTTCCGCGACGAGCAGCAGCTGATGAATATCTGCCAGCGCATCGTCAGCCAGGTCGGTCGCCGCGTCGACGAATCAAGCCCGATCTGCGATGCGCGACTGCCCGACGGCTCGCGCGTCAATGTTATCGCGCCGCCGCTCGCGATCGACGGGCCGGCCCTGACGATCCGCAAGTTCAAGAAGGACAAGTTGACCCTCGACCAGTTGGTCAAGTTCGGGGCGATCTCGCCGCCGGGTGCGGAAGTGCTCAAGATTATCGGCAAGGTCCGCGCCAATGTCGTGATCTCGGGCGGCACGGGTTCGGGAAAGACGACGCTTCTGAACTGCCTGACCAACTATATCGAGCACGACGAGCGCATCATCACCTGTGAGGATGCAGCCGAGCTCCAACTGCAGCAGCCGCATGTGGTGCGCCTCGAAACCCGCCCGCCCAATCTGGAAGGTCAGGGCCAGGTCACCATGCGCGATCTCGTCCGCAACTGCCTGCGCATGCGTCCCGAACGCATCATCGTCGGCGAGGTGCGCGGCCCGGAAGCCTTCGATCTGCTGCAGGCGATGAATACGGGCCATGACGGTTCGATGGGCACGCTGCACGCGAACTCACCGCGTGAATGCCTGTCCCGTATCGAATCGATGATCACCATGGGTGGCTTCGCGCTGCCTTCGAAGACGATTCGCGAGATGATCGTCTCCTCGATCGACGTCATCGTCCAGGCCGCGCGACTGCGTGACGGCTCACGCCGGATCACCCACATCACCGAGGTGCTGGGCATGGAGGGCGACGTGATCGTGACCCAGGATATCGTCTTGTATGACGTGCTCGGTGAGGATCAGAACGGACGCCTGATCGGCAGCCACCGTTCGACCGGCGTCGGACGCCCGGGTTTCTGGGAACGTGCGCGCTATTACGGCGTCGAGGAGCAGCTCGCAACGGCGCTCGACGCGATGGAAGCGGCAAACGAGCCTGCTTGACGACGATCGGGAGATCAGGACAGGGCCATGGAAACACGCGACATTCTTCTCGTCATGCTGATCGCGGTCGCCTTTGGCGGCATCGCGCAGGTCTTCCTGTACCCGCTCCTCTCGGGGGAAAAGCGCGCGGAAAAGCGGCAGCAGGCCCTGATGGCGAAGACGCCCAACCAGCGTGTGGAGCGCGTGCCGCGCGATTCCGCCCAGCGCCGCGATCAGATCGTGCAGACCCTGCGTGAGATCGAGGAGAAGCGCGGGCGCAACAAGGCTTCGCTGGAAGAGCGCATAGCACATGCCGGCCTCGACTGGACGAAATCACGTTTCTTTCTGATGAGCGCTGCGCTGGGATTGCTGGTCGGCCTGTTTCTCTTCATCCTTACCGGGGGTAGTTTAATCGTGGCGGGGCTCGGCACCTTCGCCGGCGGGCTCGGTCTCCCGAACTGGATTCTCGGCTATCTTGCGAAAAAGCGCATCGAGAAATTCATCACCGAACTTCCCGATGCGATGGATATCATCGTTCGCGGAATCCGGGCCGGATTGCCGCTCGGCGACTGCATGCGGGAGATCGCGGCCTCGGCCGAGGAGCCGATCCGCAGCGAATTTCGCCTCGTCACCGAATCGCAGGCGATGGGTGTAACCTTGTCGGATGCGCTCGAGCGCATGGCGGAGCGGGTTCCGGTGGCCGAATCCTCGTTCTTCGCCACGGTGATCACCATTCAGACCAAGGCCGGCGGCAACCTTTCCGAGGCCATCGGCAACCTGTCGCGCGTCCTGCGCGAGCGCAAGAAGATGAAGGGCAAGATCCAGGCGATGAGCATGGAAGCCAAGGCCTCTGCCGCGATCATTGCGGCCCTGCCCTTCATCGTGGCTTTGATGACCTACATTTCCAGCCCCAGCTATATCGAACTGCTCTGGCTGACGCTCACCGGCAAGATCGTGCTCGGTGTCTGTGCGGTCTGGATGCTGTTTGGCGTGATGGTCATGAAGAACATGATTTCCTTCGATATCTGATCGGGACGGAGCAAAGCGATGATCATGCAGGCCCTTTCCGATCCGCAATTCCTGGCGATGGTTCTGGCGGGAATCGCTGCAGTCGCGACCGTCTTCACAGTCGCGTTGCCGCTGATCGCGAACGACAATCTCGACAAGCGCATGAAAGCTGTTGCGGTCGAACGCGACCGTATCAGGGCGCGTGAACGCGAGCGTCTCTCGCGACAGAACCGGGGCTCGCTGCGCTCGCGACCCGCCGAGCGCATCCGCCAGTTCGTCGAACAGTTCAAGCTCTCGGACTGGCTGGGCACCGAAACTGCCAAGATGCAGTTGATGCAGGCAGGCTTTCGCGGGCAGAAATCCGAATATACGTTTCTGGTCTTCCGCCTGGTCCTGCCGATCAGCTTCACGCTGATCACGGGATTCTACCTGTTTTTCGTGGATGACTTTGACCTCAGCCTGATCATCCAGCTCGGTATCGTGATCGTTGCGGCATATATCGGGATCAAGGCTCCCGAGATCTTTCTGCGCAATGCCATGCAGAAACGACAGATGTCCATCCGCCGGGCCTGGCCGGATGCCCTCGATCTGCTGCTGATCTGCGCCGAGTCCGGCAGTTCCATGGAACAGGCCTTTCGCCGCGTCAGCACCGAGATCGGACGAGCCTCGATCGCGCTCGCGGAAGAACTCGCACTCACCACTGCGGAGCTTTCCTATCTGCCCGAGCGCCGGCAGGCCTATGAGAACCTCGCCGAGCGCACTGGTCTCGAATCCGTCAAGGCCGTGTCGACGGCACTCATCCAGGCCGAGCGTTACGGTACGCCAATCGGTCAGGCCCTGCGTGTTCTCGCCCAGGAGAGCCGCGACCAGCGCATGAACGAGGCCGAGAAGAAGGCGGCTGCCCTGCCGCCCAAACTGACCGTGCCGATGATCCTGTTCTTCCTGCCCGTGCTCTTCGCCGTGATCATGACGCCTGCACTCATTCAGGTCTTCGACTGGCGGTGAACCGCCCGCGCATGGCGGGGTTGCTTCGCCCGGCATGGTCTTTCCCTTCCGGCTTTGCTAGATCCGGGCGGTGACGCGTGAACGCGCGTCGCCGGATCAAGCGAGCGACGAGGGTTCATGTCATCCGCACCGGGCCAGCCCGACGCCTCCCCGACAACGACCGTCCTGGTGACCACGCCCGGCCTCGGCCTCGCCTTCGCAAGCGCCGGTGCGACTGCTTACGGGATCAGCATCGTCTTTGCCCGCATGGCCGCCGATTCGGGGTTGTCCGGTGTCTCCGTCGCCCTCTACCGCGTCATCGCGATGTTCTTCGTCGCCGCGCTCGTCGCCGCCCTTTGGCGCCGGCTGCCGCGTATCGCGCCCGGTGAAGGCCGCGCCATGATCGCGCTCGCGCTCGGCGGTGCGGGCGTGGGGATCGGCTATATGAGCGCGGTGACCTTCATTCCGGTCTCGGTGGCAGTGGTCATCTTCTTCACCTTCCCGATCGTGATCGTGCTGCTCTCGCCGCTCGTGGATGGCGGGAGCCTGCGTCCTGCCCTGCTCCTTCTGGCGGGCATGGCCTTTACGGGTGTGGCGATGGTGATCGGGCCCGCATTCGAAACCCTCGACTGGCGCGGTGTCGCGCTGGCCGGGCTGGCGAGCGCCTCGGCAACCCTGCAATTCTTCTCCGGCACCCGTTCACCACAGACGACGACCCTGTCCAAGATCTTCTGGGTCAATCTCGCCGTGATCCCCGCCTGCATCATCGTCGGCGGCGTGCTCGGCGCGCTGGATCCGCCGGCGGCGCTGACGGTGGCGCCCGCTGCCGTGGCACTTCTGATCGCGACCTATATGGCGGGATTGTTCTTCCAGCTCGTCGCCCTCGTGCGCGCCTCGGCCGTGGTGGTGGGCCTCGCCTTCTGCGCCGAGCCGGTGGTCGCGACCGCCGCCTCGGCGATCCTGCTCGGCGAACGGCTCGTGCCCTTGCAATTCCTCGGCGGCGCTCTTGTCGTTGGCGCCGTCGCCACCAATGTGCTCATGGAGAACCGGCGCAGCCGTGCGCTTGCCACGCGCCGCGCCCTGACGGAGTAGGATGCATGACCAATCATACAGGCGGACAGCCAGCCGCCGGACGCCGCCCGGAGCCCTTGCCGCTGACGGTCCTCACCGGCTTCCTCGGTTCCGGCAAGACGACGCTGCTCAACCGCATCCTCACCGACCCCGCCATGTCTGACACCGTGGTGATCGTCAACGAATTCGGCGAGATCGGGCTCGACCACATGCTGGTCGAGACGGTGGACGAGGGCATGATCCTGCTCTCGGCCGGCTGCCTGTGCTGCTCGGTGCGCGGTGACCTGATTCACACCCTTGAGGACCTGCTGCGCAAGCGCGACAATGACCGCATCATGCCCTTCAGGCGTGTGATCATCGAGACCACGGGGCTGGCCGATCCGGCGCCGATCCTGCATGCGGTGCTCTACCATCCCTATCTCTCGATGCGCTTTGCCGTACAGGGCCTCGTCACCGTGGTCGATGCCATGGCGGGCGCGGCGACGCTGGACGCACATGAGGAAGCCGTACGCCAGGCCGCGATGGCGGACCGGCTGGTTCTATCCAAGACGGATCTGTCCGATTCCGGAGCGCTCGCGGCGCTCACAGTCCGCTTGCGCGAGCTCAATCCCGGGGCCGCGATCCTCGATGCCGGCGATGCGCTGGATCTCGAGAGCATGGTGATGTCGGGTTTGTTCGACACGCAGGGCAAGATCGGCGACGTTGCGACATGGCTGTCAGCCGAAGCCATCGCCGAGGCGGAAGATGCCGCGCACCGACGCCAGCATGAACATGATCACGGGCATCATCATGATCATGATCACGGACATAACGAACACCACGGCCACGACCATCACCACCACCATCACGACGTCAACCGCCACGACGCCGCGATCCGGGCCTTCTGCCTGACGAGCGACGCGCCCGTACCCCAGCGCAGCCTCGATCTCTTTCTCGACCTCCT
>NZ_DATGCW010000073.1:0-10129 GCF_035311605.1 Saliniramus sp. | reverse complement strand
GACCCATGCCGCTGCCGCCGAGCGCGAAGCGCGCATCGCCGCCGTCCTGCCGCGTCTTCACGAGGCCCGGCGCGCCCTGCGTGACGGTGATGGTGACGCGGCCCGGGTCACCGAGGACGCGGCGGGTCTCCTCGCCGAACTGACGCCTCTTCTGGCCAATGTGCCCGCTCTGCCGGAACTGCGTTCAGCCGATCTCGCGGACGCCTTGCAGGCCCGGCTCGCCGGCCACGGGATTGTGCTCTCGGTGGCGGGGCCTGATCTGTTCCTGCGCGTCGATGGCTACGGCTTCCTCGCCATGCTGACCCATATCCTGCGCCGGCTCGCCGATGACGGTGCGCGGACGGGTTTCGTGCTCACCACGATCGAGGAGGACGGGCCCGGCGCGGCCCTGGCGCTCGGGTGGCAGGGCACGTCGCTTTGTGAAGAGGCGCTTGCGGATTGGTGCGCGCAGGCGATTGATCCGGATGCGCCCGAACTCACCGCTGCCATGGTGCTCGCCCGTCATGGCAGCGCGCTTGCACCCATGGATGACGGGTCGGGCCTGCGCATCGCCCTGCGCCGGGCGCGCCGTGCCGTGGCCCCGCCGGCGCCGCTGCGCCGCTGTGCCGTCTATGATTTCGCCCTGCTCGACCGCGCCCGCAGCGCCGGGATCGCGCAGAGCGCGCTCAATGATCTGGCCTATGTCGTCTTCGATACCGAGACCACCGCGCTCGATCCCAAGAGGGACGGGATCGTGCAGCTCGCCGCCCTGCGGGTGGTCAATGGCCGCATCGTCGATGGCGAGGTGTTCGAGACGCTGATCGACCCGCAGCGCCCGATCCCGCCGGGCGCCACCGCCGTCCACGGCATCACGCCGCAGATGGTGATCGGCGCGCCGCATATCGGCGAGGCCGGGGCGCGCTTCCACCGCTTCGCGGCGGGCGCCGTGCTGGTGGCGCATAACGCGCCCTTCGACATGGCCTTTCTGCGCCGGCATGAGGCGGATATCTGCCAGCGTTTCGACAATCCGATCCTCGATACGGTGCTGGCCTCCGCCGTTCTCTTCGGCCAGGGCGAGAGCCATTCGCTGGACGCGCTCGCGTCCCGCTTCGGCATCATCATCCCGGAAGCCGCCCGCCACACCGCGCTCGGCGATGCGGAGGCCACCGCCCAGGCGCTCGTGCGCATGCTCCCCATGCTCCGTGCCCGCGGCTTTGGCACGTTCGGCGAGCTGGTGAGCGAAATGCGCAAACACGGGCGGCTGTTGCAGGATCTCAATTGAGGCGCGGGTCAACAGCGATCCCGGCGAGCAGCGCTAAAAGCCCGCCGGACGGCACTCCACCCGCCGGGCCGTGACCGGAGATGTCTGCTCAGGCGTAGACAATGCCGGGCTTCGGCGCCTCCGTGGATTGCGCCGGGTGTTCGGAAAATCTCCCGGCGGGCTTTGCATCACCTGGCAGCTCTGCGGAACCCGGCTCCTGCGTGGTGAGATCGCGGCGCCTGGCCCGTATCTGGTTGAAGATATTGATCCTCTGGATATCACTGGTTCCGCCGGCGATGCGCATGCCCACAGCATCCCGCAGGTAGCGGCTGATATCATTGTTCATGTAGCCGAGATGCCCGTGCAGCTGGACCATATGCTCAGCCGCCTCGAGCAGCTTCTCTCCAGCTTGAAATTTGGTCACGGAACAGGCGATGGACATGTCCTGCGCGCCGTTTTCGAGCTTTGCCATGCTGGCATAGGTCATCGTCCGGCAGATGACTGCCGCCATCTTCATGTCGGTGATGCGACCCTGCACATACTGATAATCCGCCAGAGGCCTGCCGAAAGCCATGCGCGCCTCGACGCGTGACATCGTGCGTTCGATCATGTCCTCGATCAGCCCCGCGGTCATGATGCCGTAGAGCGCACGCTCGAAGGCGATGATGCGGTAGAGAATGCGCAGGCCGTCACCGGGCGGGCCGATAATGTTGTCGTCTTCGATCGGCGTTTCTTCGAAAAGCAGATTGGCGGTCGGGCTGGTGCGGATGCCGAGATTGTCTTCCCGCTCCCCGATCGTGATACCCGGCGCGTCCAGATCGAGAAAGAACAGCGTGATGTCCTTCTTCTCACCCAGAGCCGGCATCCGGCCCGCCACCAGACCCGAAGACGCGATCGGGGCATTGGTGATGTGAACCTTCTCGCCGCATAGCGACAAGCGCCCGTCGACGTCGCGTGCAGAGACCGACATGCGCGCCAGATCAGAGCCCCCACTGGCCTCCGTCATCGCTGTAATGCCGACCTGACCCTCCATGATCTGGGGTAGCCATCTTGCCTTTTGCTGCAAAGTTCCTTCTTCCAGCAATACCCGCAATGAGCCCACGTGGCCCAGCATGGTGATGAGAAAGCCGAGATCCCCGGCTGTCGAGGCAACGCCCTCCATCGCTGCCGCGCAATCCGCCCAGCTGCCGCCGAGTCCGCCCTCTTCGAGCGGCACCGGGATGCGCCAGAGGCCGGCTCTTGAAATCATGTCCCAGGCTGCGCGATCAAAGCTGCGTTCGCGATCATGCAGCGCTGCGTTTCGGGCGACCGCGCGCCCGAATTCGGCGAATTGCTGATAAAGATCAGCCGGATGCATGTCGAAATCGGTTTTCATCAGTAAGGCTCCTGACAGGTTTCAAAAAACACAATCAGGAGTTTATTTCGGCATCGGGTCGCCTGGGAAATTGATACTTCTCAGGCTAGACATTTGCAAAACTGATGCGCGAACGGCTTCAATGCAGGCATCAGCGCTGCTCGCAGCGTTTCATCAGGCGCTGTCTGCGACCACGGGCGTAAGCGTCGCGGTGCCGACATTGTGTGCGATCTTCGAGAAAAACCGGTTCAGATCATAGGATGAGCTCTGGTTGAAGCGCATGATCAGGCGTGAATCCTCGAGTGTCGGCAATCCGTCATCAATTCCCAGAGCAACGAGATCGCGCGGAACGGCGCGACGCGGCAGGACGCCGATGGCGCCCTGCGTGAGCATCGTCGCCTTCAGGATCGAGAAGCTCTTCGAGCAAAAGCCTATATGCCATTTCAGCTTGCTCTTCTTCAGGGCCCTGAGCGCATTGCTGCGCACACCGCATCCGTCGGGAAACAGTGCCAGATTGAGTGGGGCGCCCTGCCTGATCACGTCCCGACCTCTCGCGACCCAGGTCAGGCGCTCCTCGCACAGGCCGAGCCCGTCGAGATCCTTGTCCTGCGTCATGATCGCCATATCGAGCTCGCCTTGATCGACCATGGCATCGAGCGTGGTCGAAAGATCGGCGACGATCTGGATCTCAAGGTGATCCTCCATGCGCGACAGGCGGGCAACGATGTCGGGCAGAATCAGCTCGGCATAATCGTCGGGCACGCCCAGACGCAGGATCTTCGGTTCCTTCTGATGGGCGATCTCGCGGATCATGGCATCGTTGAGTTCGAGGATCTCGCGCGCGTACTGGTGCACCAGCCTGCCATAGGGGGTCAGCGCCATGCCCTGCCCGCTGCCACGTTCCAGCACCTTCTTGCCGAGCGTCTCCTCCAGCCGCTTCATCTGAAGACTGATGGCGGACTGGGTCCGCAGCAGCTGCTCCCCGGCAGCGGTGAAGCTCTGGCGCTCCACTACGACGATCAGCGTCCGCAGCAGGTCGATATCGACATTGACGAGGCTCATGAGCGGTTCTCATCGCTGAAATAGTTCGAACTCATTTCCATCCGCAGAGCCTCACAACGTATCATTTATGCAATCGGGGCGAGCATAGCCGCAAATTTCCGAATTGTGAATGACCGGATCAGCTCAAATCCAATCAATATGGAGCAAGACCATGAATACTGGCCTGAGGATCCTCGCTGCGGGATCATATCTTCCTGAAACAACACTCACAAATCATGACATTGCTGCACAACTCAATCCGACTGTTCGCCCGGAATGGGTTGTCGAGTCACTGGGGATCACGCAACGGCGTGTCGCGAGTCCGGAAGAATCGACATCTGATCTCGCGACCCGAGCCGTACATGCCGCTTTGCGCAATGCCGGGGTCTCTGCCCAGAGTATCGACCTGATCATCCTCGCGACTGCAAGCCCGGACATGCGGGCCCCAGCTACGGCATGTATCGTGCAGTCGAAAGCCGGGCTTGATCAAGCCGTCGCCTTCGACGTTTCCGCCGTGTGTTCCGGCTTTCTCTTTGCCATGACAGTCGCCGCCTCGATGATTGAGGCCGGCATGGCCAGACGGGCCATTGTCGTGGGTGCCGACACCTTCTCCGACGCGACCAGCTGGGAGCGTCGCGACTGTGTCTTCTTCGGTGATGGCGCCGGTGCGGTGATCGTGGAGCGCGCCGATATCCGAAACGTCTCCGGAAGGCGCTTGTGCTGCAATACAGGTCTGTTCGATGCGCAATTGTTCTCTGATGGCCGTGACAGGGATGCGTTCAGCATCGCGCGCGACGGTGGCGCGACCTTCGAGATGGATGGAAAGGGTGTCTTTCGTGCCGCGTCACGAGCCGTCCCGGATTGCATTGAAGCCGTTCTGGCGCGCAACGACATCGCGGCCTCCGATATCGACATCGTCATTCCCCACCAGCCCTCGCGTTCGCTGCTGGAGCATATCGCGAACAGCTGTGGGATACCCTTCTCGCGCTTCGAGTTGTGCATGGACCGCTACGCCAACACCGTCGGAGCGACGATTCCGATCACGCTGACCCAGGCCATGGAAGCCGACAGGATCAAATCCGGGGATCTGGTTCTTTTCGCCGCCGCTGGAGCCGGTTTTACTGCCGGCGCCGCCGTGCATCGCTGGAGTTGATCACATGACCCTGGTCACCAGCGATTTCACCAGACCGGCGCCCGTCGCAACGTATGCGCGTGGCAGCATGATCACCGCTGAGGGCGGAGAGGCTTGGATCGACGCCTGTTCCGGCGCCATATCCTGCAATGTCGGACATTGCCATCCTCATGTCCTGACGCAGACGATCGCGCAGTTGAAGCGCACCGACTTCGTCTACCGCACACAATTGACAAGCGCCCCGATCGAGGAGCTTGCACAGCGCCTCTGCGCCCGGTTGGGCTATGCCGGCGCCTTGTTTGCCAATAGTGGCTCGGAGGCCATAGAAGCGGCTGTCCGCAGCGCACGCCAGCACTGGGCTCTGCAAGGACGACCAGAGAAACGCAGGATTCTGAGCCGATCGATCAGCTACCATGGCTCGACAGAGCTGACGCTGTCGCTATCGGGCCATGCCCCTCGCCGCCGCGATGCCGGGATCCGCGATAAAGGGCCAGTCGTCCCGACGCCCTATCCCCTGCGCCGCCCCGGCCACATGGATCTCGCGGAATACGGTACTGCCTGCGCGCAGGCCCTCGAGGATGAAATCCTGCGCATCGGCGCAAACAATATTGCCGCGTTCCTCGTGGAACCGATCGTCGGAGCCTCGGGTGCGGCGATGGTGCCCCCCGAGGGCTATTGGCCGCAAGTGCGCGCCATCTGTGACCGACATGATGTGCTGCTGATCGCTGACGAGGTGCTGACCGGCCTCGGCCGGACAGGCGCCTGGCTCGCCCAGGACCGTTTTGACCTGAAGGCCGACATCGTGGCGTTGGGCAAGGGGTTGAACGGCGGCTACGCGCCGATCTCGTGCGTGCTGCTCTGTGACACCGTGCTCGATGTGCTGCACCGTCGGGAAACAGGATTACGGCTGGGGCACACCCATGCAAATCATCCGGTTTCCGCCGCCTGTGCGAACGCCGTACTCGATGTGATCGAGGGCGAGGATCTCGTTGCGCGTGCCTCAGGTGAAGGCGCGCGTTTCGGTCAGGCCCTGCGGGACGCCTGCAAGGGTATCGGCATGGTCGCCGAGATCCGTGGCTGCGGCTTCCTGTGGGGTGTCGAACTGGCCATGCCCGATCGTTCCCGGACGCCGTTGCCGGCAAATTCGGGCATGGCCTCCCAACTCGTGAAGGCCGCTTCCGCAGCCGGTCTCATCGTTTATCCCGCGTCCGGTTTTGTCGATCGGCAAGCAGGTGACGCGATCATCCTCGCTCCGGCGCTCAACACGCCATCCACGGTTCTGGATGTGATCTGCGGCAGGTTCGCCGATGTTCTCGCGGCCTGCGACCCGAATACCCTCATGCAGGAGAAAGCTTATGCCTGAACTCAAAGCGAATTTGACCGGAAGCCTCACATACAAGGTCAGCGCCGGCGATCTTGCAACGGCATGGCGCAACGACGTGCCGGTCCTCGCGACGCCCGTGCTGCTCTGGTTGTCGGAGCTGGCATCCATGCGGGCGATTGCCGATACCCTGCCTGAGGGTGAGATGACGGTTGGCCTCTCGCACGATTCCGCGCACCTCGCGCCGACACCGGAGGGCTGGTCGGTTCAGATCTCGGCCAGCCTCACACAGATCGAAGGGCGCAAACTCGTCTTTGCCGTCGAGGCGAGCGATGGGCGGGACGTGATCCTCAAGGGGACTCACGTGCGTGCGATCGTGAACCGGGAGCGATTTGTCGGCAATCTGGCAGCCAAGGCTGACCTGTCTGCGGTCGGAGGATGATGTGATGGGCAATCCGAATGTCGAAAAGGCACAGTCACATGCGGTGCCGTCTACCGAACCCGCACATGTCTGGTCCTGGATGATCCTCCTCGCGGGGGGAATCTCGCTCGGCACGGCGCCGATTCTGGTGAAGGGCATGCCGCTGCCGCCGGAGAGCTCGGCGTTTTTCCGGGTTCTGCTCTCGGCGCCCTTCTTTCTCGTGCTCGCCCTGTGGAGCAGCCCGCAGAGGCGGCAGAACGAGGATGAGGCGCCACCGGTGGCCCGCGCGCCGCTGTATCTCTATCTGCTCGCAGCCGTCTTCTTCGCTGCGGATCTGCTTGCCATGCACATCGCCATCAAGGCGATCAACACATCGATTGCGACCCTGTTCACCAATGCGGCGCCGTTGTTCGTCGCGATTTTCGGATTGATGGGATTGACCGATCGCCCGGATGCGCGTTTCGGGCGCGCACTCCCGCTGGCCCTGGCCGGATTGTTCCTGCTCGTCGGCATTGCCGCATTCGACCCGGATGCGCCGCTATGGGGGTATGCCGTCGGACTGGCTGCCGGCGGATTCTACGCGGCTTATCTGATCGCCGTGCGGGCCCTGAAAAGTCGCAATGCCGGCAGCGCCGGGATCATGGCATCCGTGACGATCGGATCGGCAATCATTCTCTCGCCGCTCCTGCTGCTCCCGGATTTCGTGGTCCCACGCGAGGCGATGGTCTGGCTACAGGTCATGGCTCTGGTGATTTTCGGGCAGGTGCTCGGCCAGGGGCTCGTGACGGTCGCGCTGCGCCATCTGCCGGTCGCATCGAGTTCGGTCGTCCTGATGATCCAGCCGGTCTTCGTCGCCGCCGTCTCCTGGCCGATCCTGGGCGAGCTCCTGAGCGGCTGGCAGCTTGCAGGCATGTCGCTGATCCTGATGGCGATGTGGATCGTGGTTGATCCGATGGCCATCAGGCGGCACCGAAATGTTGCATGACACCCCAGCCCGGTTCCCTCCCGCGCCGCATCCGGCTATTCTCCTCGGCCAAGGCGTGATCCGCGCCGCTTGTAACGAAACGCATCCGGCAAACGAACAGGGGATTGAATGGCTCATCCGGAAGAGGAGGTCTGGGCCGATATGTTGCGCGATGCCCTTGCCGGCAATGAAGCGCGTTATCGCTGCTTTCTGGAGGTGATCACGCCGAGCCTGCGGCGGCTGGTGCAGGTGCGTGCCGGGGGCATGGGTGCGGCGGATTGCGAGGACATCCTGCAGGACACGCTGCTTGCCATCCATCTCAAGCGCCATACCTGGCGTGCCGATGAGCCGGTGCGGCCCTGGCTGTTCGCCATCGCGCGCTACAAGATCGTCGATGCCTTCAGGGCGCGCGGACGGCGGATCACGATCGATATCGCCGATTTCGCAGAGACGTTGCCCGCGCCGCCGGAAGACGATCCCACCGAGGCCGGGGACATCGCCCGCGTCATCGCCCATCTCGATCCGCGCGCGGCGCAGATCGTGCGCGCCATCGGTCTGGAAGGGGCAGGTATCGCTGAAACCGGAAACCGCCTCGGGATGAGTGAGGGCGCCGTGCGCGTCGCGTTGCATCGGGGCCTCAGGAAACTCGCCGCCCTTCGCAGGAGTATGCTGGAATGAAGACGGAGCACCTGATCGCCATGCTCGCGCGCGACGGCACGCCGGTGTCGCCGCTGCGGCGGCTGCTCGCGCGCGCCGGTGCCATCGGTCTGGGCGTGGCGGCAGTGCTGTTTGCGCTGATCTACGGGCTGCGCCCGGATTTCACTGCCGCCGCGCAGGACCCGCGTCTGTGGGTGAAGGTCGTGACGCCGCTGATGCTGCTCGCCGGCGCCGGATTGGCCACATCGGCGTTGCTGCGTCCGGAGGGGCGCGCGCGCCGCAGCGCGCTCATCGCGGCACCGCTCGTGCTCGGCCTCGCCGTCATCCTCGAACTCGTAGCGCTGCCCGCCGGGCGATGGGGAGTGGCGCTGGTCGGCGACAATGCCCTGAAATGCATTGTCTCGATTCCGCTACTGGCGCTGGCACCCTTCATCGCGCTGATGCGCGCGGCACGCGAGGGCGCGCCGACGCGCCCCGGCCTGGCCGGTGCCGTGATCGGACTCGCCGCCGCCGGTGGCGGCGCGGCGCTCTATGCGTTGTATTGCCCCGATGACAGCCCGCTCTTTGTGGCCACCTGGTACAGCCTCGCGGCGCTTGCCATGGCCGGGCTCGGCGCGCTGGTCGGGCAGCGTTGGCTGCGCTGGTGAAAAATCCGCTATTCTTCTCCCGCGCGCGGTGCTAATCCCCCGCCATGCTCGAAGGCCTGCACCCCGCCCGCCCCACCCATGTCATGCGCATCGAGACCGATGAGCGTGCCGCACGCGCGCTCACAGATCTCGTGGGTGAGATGTTCGACCCGACGGAAACCGCCGTCGCCGCTTTCGAGACCCATGATGATGGGCCTTGGCTGCTCGAAGTCTATTTCGCCAGCCCGCCGGACGAGGCGGCGATGCGTGACCTCATCAGCATGATCATCGGCGAGCGCGCCCGCGATGCCGTCTTCACCGCGCTCGATCAGAAGGATTGGGTGAAGGCCTCGCTGGAGGGGCTCGCCCCGGTGCCAGCGGGACGCTTCGTCGTGCATGGCGCGCATGATCGCGACGCGGTGAAGCCGAACCAGATCGGCATCGAGATCGAGGCCGCACTCGCCTTCGGTACCGGCCATCACGGCACGACGCGCGGCTGCCTGCTGCTTCTGGGCGATATCCTCAAGCGCCGCCGGCCGCGCCATGTACTCGATGTCGGCACCGGCACCGGCGTGCTCGCCTTCGCTGCGGCCAAGGCGACGCGGCGCACGGTCGTGGCCGGTGATATCGATCCCGTCGCGGTGGCGGTGGCGCGCGAGAATGCCCGGCTCAACGGCATCGGCACTCTGGTGGATCTCTATGTCGCGCCCGGCATCGATCACGTCAAGGCACGGCGCAGCCGTCACTTCGATCTCGTTTTCGCCAATATCCTCGCCCGCCCGCTGCGGCGGCTCGCGCCCGATCTCGCCCGCGTCACGGCGGATGACGGCGTGATGGTGCTCTCGGGCCTGCTCGCGCATGACGTGCCCGGCGTGCTCTCGGCCTATCGCGAACACGGTTTCGCCCTCGCCGCCCGCCGCGACCTCGACGGCTGGGCCGCCCTGATGCTGACCCGCACCGGGCGCGATCCGAGGCCTTTGGCGGGGATCTGAATCTCCGCGCAGGCCGGATTCGCGCCTGCGCGCCTGCGCCCCGCTTTCTCGCCGCCTCCTGATTGGTTACACGGGAAGCTGGGTAGGATGCGGGGAGGGCAGCATGAGCGCGACCGAATCAGCAGACGTCGTGATCGCCGGCGGCGCGGCGATGGGGTCGTCGCTGGCTTATCATCTTGCCAGCCATCCGGGATTTACCGGGCGCGTCATCGTGGTGGAGAAGGATCCCGGCTATGCGCGCTCGGCCTCGGCGCTCTCGGCGGCCTCGATCCGCCAGCAATTCTCCAGCCCCGTCAATATTCGAATCTCGCTCTACGGCATAGCCTTCCTGCGCGATATCGGCACGCATCTCGCGGTCGATGGCGAGGCGCCGGTAATCGA
>NZ_DATGCW010000072.1:0-16676 GCF_035311605.1 Saliniramus sp. | reverse complement strand
CTTCGGCGTGATGGCGGTGGCGCCGCCGCCGGCCTGGGGGGCGCTCTCGACCCTGCCGCCCCGGCGCAATGGCGGCAATCTAGACAACAAGGAACTCGTGGCGGGCACCACGCTCTACCTGCCGTGCTTCGTCGATGGCGGCAACTTCTCCGTCGGCGACGGACATGGCGCGCAGGGAGACGGCGAAGTCTGCATAACCGCGATCGAGACCGGACTGATCGGACAGTTTACGCTCACCGCGCGCGCCGATATGGCGCTCGACTGGCCGATGGCCGAAACGCCGACGCACCTGATCACCATGGCCTTCGATCCAGATCTCGACGATTGCGTCGTCATCGCCCTGCGCCAGATGATCGATCAGATCACCGCGCGCACCGGGCTGTCGCGCGAGGACGCCTATACGCTGTGCAGCCTCGCGGCGGATCTGCGCATCACCCAGGTCGTCAACGGCAACAAGGGGGTGCATTGCATGCTCGCCAAATCGCTGATCGAAGGCGCCGCCTGAAGCGCCTTGCGCGTACCGCTGCGGGGGGTGATGCCCCGCATCCGACCTTGCGCGTGATCCCCATTCCCTTCCAACCCGTTTCCCGGCACAGTTGCGCAAAACGGGGCGTGCGGAATCGACCGGCGCGATAAGCGAGGAAACGGGTGATGACGGGGGCATTGGTGCGGCTGCGCACGACGCTCGCGACGCCGAGCGCGGCGCTGGGCATCGCTGTGATGCTCTTTGGCATCTTTCTCTTCGTGGTCAACGACACCTTGGGCAAATGGCTGGTCGCGACCTATTCGGTCGGCCAGGTGCTGCTGATCCGCTCTGCCGCCGCGCTTCTCATCCTCGTACCGCTGATCTGGCGCACCGGCATCGCGCCCCTGTTTCGCGTGGAGCAACCGCGCATGCAGGCGACCCGCGTGGCGTTCTCTACCTTCGAGGTCTTCTGCTTCTATACGGCGGTGATCTATCTGCCACTGGCCGACGTGATGACCTTCTGGCTCGCCGCGCCGATCTATGTCGCGGCACTCTCGCCATTCTTTCTCGGCGAGCATGTCGGCTGGCGGCGCTGGAGCGCGATCGTAATCGGTTTCATCGGCGTGATCGTCGCACTCCAGCCCTCGGCCGCGACCCTGACCATGCCCGCTTTCGTCGCCATTGCCGGCAGCTTCGCCTTCGCCTTCATGATGCTCACCGGACGATCACTGCGCGCGACACCCGACATCACACTGGTCTTCTGGCAAACCGTCGGCGCGCTGCTGCTCGGCCTCATGCTCGCGCCGGTCACCTGGGTGATGCCGGACGGTTTCGATTTCGCGCTGCTGGCGCTCCTCGGCGTCGTCGCGATGTTTGCGCATATGTGCATCAACCGGGCGCTGAAACTCGCCGACGCAGCGACAGTCGCGCCGTTTCAATATACGCTGCTGTTCTGGGCGGTGATCTTCGGATATTTCGTCTTCGGGGATGTGCCGCGTCTCGCCATGCTTGTCGGTGCCGCGATCATCGTGGGGGCGGGCCTGTTTATCTTCTTTCGCGGCCAGAAAGTTGCGCGCGGCCCGGACGGAGGCTAAGCGCCGCGCGAAAAATCCGTTTCTGTGCCTTACGGCGGCGGCAATCGGGCGCTAAATCGGAACTGTAACAGACAAGGGAGCCTTCCGTGCCGGTCACCGTTGAGGATATCCGTGAAGCCCTCAAAGCCATCCACCTGCCCGCCGGTGGTCAGAGCCTGCCCGATTCCGGGCGGCTCTCGCAGATCGTGATCGAGGGCGAGCGCGTCGCCTTTTCCATCGCCATCGATCAGACGGAAGCGCAGGCCATGGCTTCCGTGCGCGAGGCGGCGCAGCAATGCGTCGAGGCGATGCCCGGCATCAGCCGCGCGCTGGTCAGCCTGACCGCTGACCGACCGGCGGGCGAGAGCGGTGACGCAGCGGCGCCGGCCCAACCCCTGCGCGAGCCGGGCAATCGCAAGACCCCCTCTCCCAATGCCCGCGCCCAGAAGATCGAGGGCGTGAAACACGTGGTCGCCGTGGCCTCCGGCAAGGGCGGCGTCGGCAAATCCACCACCGCCTGCAACATCGCGCTGGGTCTCGCTGCGCTCGGTTTGAAGGTCGGGGTGATGGATGCCGATATCTACGGCCCTTCCATGCCCAGGCTCTTCGGTCTCTCCGGCAAGCCGAAGGCGGGGCCGGACCGCAAGATCGTTCCGCTGGAGAATTATGGCGTCAGGGTCATGTCGATCGGCTTCATGGTCGACGAGGAGACGCCGATGATCTGGCGCGGCCCCATGGTCATGTCGGCGATTACCCAGATGCTGCGTGAGGTGAACTGGGGCGAACTCGATGTAATGATTGTCGACATGCCGCCCGGCACAGGCGATGCGCAACTCACCATGGCTCAGGCCACGCCGTTATCGGGGGCCGTCATCGTCTCGACGCCCCAGGATCTCGCGCTGCTCGATGCGCGACGCGGCGTTGCCATGTTCCAGCGCACCGAAATCCCGGTTCTCGGCATCGTCGAGAACATGGCAACCTATATCTGTCCCAATTGCGGCCATGTGGAACACATTTTCGGCCATGGCGGCGCGCGCGACGAAGCAGAGAAGCTTGGCGTGCCCTTCCTCGGCGAGGTACCGCTCAACATGGCGATCCGCGAGACCTCCGATGCCGGACGGCCCGTCACCGCATTACAGCCGGATGGTCCGTTTGCGACAGTCTACCGCGGCATTGCCGGGGCGCTTTGGGAGAACCTCGAAAGCGGTGGATTCCGGCGGGAGGCGCCGGCAATCGTTTTCGAGTAACGCAAACCCGAAGTGGTGTTTTCCACTGGGTTATACGCAATAACCCGTAGTAAACGACAAGCCGATCGACTGGAATCCGCCATAGTGAAGCACAGGCAAAGATCGTGATTCGTGCTGGCATCTCTCAACTGCGCACTGTGAGACGAGATGATAGCGCATCGAAACATGTGCAATATTGCACATGCAATAGCGGAAACTCCCTTACCTTTGGTTTCAATTTGCGGCTTCTTTACCTTTGTAAAGATGATTGAATGTCTGGTATCCGACTGAACTAACAGGAAAATTTCGCCTTCAAGAAGAGTTTCGCAGTTGCTGACGGCGCAAAGGTAGAAAGGTCTGCCAATCCAGCGTTTCCACGCATTGCTTCAAAATGTATGCATAGAGCATTTACATTCGAGAGTTTCAGGCTTATGTATACAACACCACTCTCAACCAGAAGATGATGCAAACATGACAACGCGTTGCCCCACAGATATCGACCGCTTCGTCGGACAACGGGTGCGTCTTGCACGGCGGATCGCCAAGATGAGCCAACAGAAGCTCGGCGAGATGATCGGCGTGACGTACCAGCAGATTCAGAAGTATGAGAACGGCACGGACCGCATCGGCGCAGGCCGTCTGCATCAGGTTTCGCTCTCGACCGACCAGCCGATCGAATTCTTCTTCAGCTTCTCTGACGATGTCGAACCGCGCGAAACCGGACGTCAGGACATTCTCGCCGATGACGGCGTGCAGCGCCTGATCGTTTCGGCCTCCAAGATCAAGTCACGCAAGTTGCTCGACAATCTGGCCCAGATTGCCGAGACCTTCGCGAGCACGGAATCCGCCGAGGCCATGTCGAAGCGGGCCGACTGAACGCGGGTGTTCACCGCTTTCTGCAAGCCAGGGCGCCGCCCGACGGCGGTGCCCCGGCAATGGTGCAAAAATACCGATTGATCGCCGGGCCCCGCCCGGCGATCTTTTTTTCGGCCCTTCGCCGCTAGCGTCGTCCTTTCCAGAGAACGTCCTGCCCAAGGAAACGGTGTCGAAAAACCATGCGCGTCTTCCACAGTCCTGCCTCCGCCCGCCATGATCCCGACCGGTATTTCCGGCGCGGCAGCATCGTCACCCATCCCGAACAGGCCGATCGCTATGCGATCCTGCGAGAGGCTGTCGGGAGAGCGCATGATGTATCCGAGCCCGGCGATCACGGCCTCGAACCGATACGCGCCGTGCATGATGCGGGTTACATCACCTTTCTGCGCGAAACCTGGGAGCGGCGTCACGAATTGCCTGGCGTCGGGGACGAGGTGCTCTCGGGCCATTTCTCGCGCCCGCACATGTACGCGCGCCCCGATGGACTGCTCGGGTTGCTGGGTTACCATACGGCTGACACCTCGACCCCGATCCGCGCAGGGACATGGGCTGCGATCCATGCGGGCGCACAGGTCGCCGTCGAGACCGCCGATGCGGCGCTCGAAGACAGAGTCGCCTATGCCCTGTGCCGCCCGCCGGGCCATCATGCCTATGCCGATTCCGCCGGCGGCTTCTGCTTTCTCAACAATTCCGGTATCGCCGCGCGCCGCATGCAGGCGCGGATGAGCGCCCGCACGGGGCGTCCGGCCAAGGTGGCGATCCTCGATATCGATGTGCATCACGGCAACGGCACGCAGGGGATCTTCTACGAAGCCGACGATGTGCTCACGATCTCGATCCATGCCGACCCGGCAAACTACTTCCCGTATTACGCGGGTTACGCAGAGGAAATCGGCGCCGGCGCCGGGATTGGATACAACGTCAATCTCCCCCTCCCGCACGGCGAGGGCGACGCATCCTTTCACGGCGCGATCGAAAAGGGGCTCGCCCGTATTGCAGAATACGCACCCGACGCCCTCGTCGTGGCTCTGGGGCTCGATGCGTCCGAGCACGATCCCATCGGTGCGCTCAAGGTGACGACGCCGGGTTTCGAGCGCGCAGCCGGGCTGATCGCCTCGGTCGGCCTGCCGACGGCGCTCGTGCAGGAGGGCGGCTATCTCTGTGATGCGCTGCCCGACAATCTCGCCGCCTTCCTCAGTGGTTTCGAGAGCGGTCGCTGATACCGGATCGCGTGGCAGGGGTGGCCTATGCGACCCCGGTTTCGGCCATCAGCCAGGCCCGGGTCGCTTCATCCGCCGTCGTGACGTCGATGCGGAAGAAGACCGGCGTGTCATAGGGGTGCGCGTCCCGGATGCGCGCCTCGACCGCATCGGCCAAAGCCGCGCGCGTCTTGACGATGGCGGCGACTTCCGTGTCCTCGGCGATGGCGTCGTCATGGCGATAGACCGCGCGCATGCCCGGCAGCAGATTGAGGCAGGCGCAAAGCTTTTCCGCGACGAGCAGCCCCGCGATGCGCCGGGCTGTCTGCACATCCGGAAAGGTGGTGTAGACGAAGAGCGGCTGATCCATATGATGCCTCTTGCGAATCGCTGGCCCGAGGCGTCGGGTCGGATTGGTGCATGACGCAGCCGCAGAGGCTGCGCGACGATGAAAACAGGGCTCCCGGCCGGGGGCAAGCCCACCGGGGCGGACCGGGACCGGAAAGCGCCGGACCTTGCCCGGGCCGGGCGCGACGGGGGGACAGGATGCAGCGCGACGCCACCATCGCCTTCGTGGCGAGCTCCGCGAAGGAAGCCCGGCTGGCGCATGCACGCCTCAGCGCGCGCTATACCCATGTCTCGCCGGAGGAAGCCGATATCATCGTCGCTCTGGGTGGTGACGGGCTCATGCTGCAGACGCTCCATCAGTTCATGGGCACGGCCAAGCCGATCTATGGCATGAATCGTGGCTCGGTCGGCTTCCTGATGAACGATTTCAGCGAGGATGACCTGATGGAGCGCCTTGCCGCAGCAGAGCGTTCCGTGGTGCATCCGCTTTTGCTGAACGTGCGCGACATCCAGGGCGAGACGCATACGGCGCGCGCCATCAACGAGGTCTCGATGCTGCGCGAGACCCATCAGGCGGCAAAGCTCGCCATCTCGATCGACGGCAAGGAGCGACTCGGCGAACTGGTCGCGGACGGCTTGCTTGTCGCGACACCGGCGGGCTCGACCGCCTACAATCTCTCCGTCGGCGGGCCGATCCTGCCGCTGAACGCGCCGCTGCTCACATTGATGCCGATCTCCGCCTTTCGTCCGCGGCGCTGGCGCGGCGCGCTTCTGCCCAATTACGCGAAGGTAGCCGTCGAGATCATCGAACCGCGGCACCGCGCCGTCGCGGCGGTCGCCGACCACACGGAGTTTCGTGACGTCACCCATGTGGAAATCTCGATGGATCGCTCCCTCGATCTGGTCATGCTGCACGATCCCGGTCACTCTTTGGATGAGCGTATCCTGCGCGAGCAGTTCGGGGTCTGACGGGAGGACGACATGCGCCTCGAATTCGATCGTCTCACCATCCTCGTCGCCGAGGACAATGCCTATATGCGTGCGGCCCTCGTGGCGATGCTGGAAGCGTTCGGCACGCAGGCGATCCATCAGGCGACGGATGGCGAGACAGCGCTCGCCCTGTTCCATGAAGAGCGCCCCGACATCGTCCTGCTCGACTGGGAGATGCCCGCACCCGACGGGCTGGCCGTGGCGCGGCAGATGCGCGATCGTGAATCAAGCCCGGACCCCTTCGTGCCGATCCTGATGATCTCCGCGCATGCCGAACGGGCGCGGGTGCTGGCAGCGCGCGATGCGGGGGTGAATGATTATCTCGTCAAGCCGGTGACGCCGCGCGTGCTCTACGACAAGCTGCTCGGCCTCGCGGTCGACCAACGCCCCTTCGTGGCGACACCGGGCTATTTCGGCCCGCAGCGCCCCGATCCGCAAGCGCGAGGCGCGCGCGAAGGCGATGACGGCATGAGCGCCCATCCGGGGGATCAGGCATGAAGATCATACCTGCGCCACGCAAACCCGGGGATCAGGCCGAGACAGTCGAGATCGTGGCCAATCCCAACCGCCTCGCGCGCAAGGCGCTGGTGATAGACAGCGATTACGACCGTGCCGCCACTCCCGCCATCAGCCGGGCGGAGCGCGCCCTCGAACAGGTGCGCCGTCAGCATCGCGCGCAACTGCCGGCTTTTCTTGATCGGCTCACCGAACATCACGCCGCGTGGCGCACACGCCCTCAGGCGCGGGCGGCGCGTGAACGGTTGCTGCATGCTGCCCATGATCTGCGCGGTTGCGGCGCTGATCTCGGCCAGCCGCTGATCGGGCGGATCGCCGGATCGCTGTCACGCCTGATCGGCTTCGTCGCGAAACCGCGCGCCGCGCTTCTCGATGCCCATATCGCGGCTCTGCGCGCCGCCGCTCGCCCCGAAGCGGTCGCGGAGGATCCGGTGGCGCAGGCCGTGGCACAGGAACTGGAGGAGAAGGTCGCACAGGCGATCGCGCGCGAGCCCGGCTGAAGCCTTCCGGGCGCTCAGAACACGTCGTTCTCCTGCCCCGCCTTGGCCTGGAAGAGGGCGCGCAGGACATGCGCGTCAGCTTGCGTACGCTGCATGAAGCGCAGGCCCTCGCCGGCGATGGCGAGCCCGTCCGCGTTTTCCACGAGCGGCCATTCCACGCCCCACATCCCGCGCAGGGCCGCGCCCGGTGAGGCATAGCGCATGTCGCCGATGCGCAGGAAGAGCTCGCCTTCCCGGGCCTCGACAATATGCGGGTGGATGAGGCCACGCGCGAAGCGGCGATAGATCACGCCCTCCGGCGTGGCGAGCGCAGCATCGGCCAGCGCCTCGGCCCGTGGCTCGCGCGTGATGCGGGTCCAGTTGATGGCGCGCGGGTTGATCGTCGAGACGTAGCCGATATGCAGGCTGTCGGGTTCCCGCGTCACGATCCGGCGCAGCCAGGGCGAGAACATGGTGGTCGTCACCTCGTAATCGGTGACGATGCGTTCCTGCGCGCCGGGATCGGCGAAGACCAGATCGCGGGCGCGGTCGTTCTGGGCCAGCGCGAGCAGGAGATAGCCGCTGGAAAGCACCAGCGCACCGAGCGTCATGCCGCGCGCCTGCGGGCGCGACCAGCCCCGTCTCCAGGCGATGAACAGCCCGGCCAGAAGGATCAGCGTGTAGACCGGATCAATGACCGGAACGGCCGGCAGGCCGAATTGCCGGTCGGTGAAGGGAGCGAAGAGCTGGGTGCCGTAGACGGTGGAAAAGTCGTTGAGCACATGGGTGACGAGGACGAGGATCGCGAGCAGCGCCCATGTCTTTGTGAGGCTGCTCGCATCAGCATCCGTAAAGGCGCGCCCGCGCCTGGCCCGCACCGCGCGGTGGATGCGCGCCGCGCCATAGCCGACCAGGCCGCCGATGATTGGTGTGAATAACAGCGAATGCGTGAGCCCGCGATGTACCGTATAGAATTCCACCGCCCGCTCCGGCAGCGGCCAGAAGATGTCGAGATCGGGCAGGATGGCAATGGCCGCGCCCGCAACGGGAGCGACCCAGCCGAGTCGGCGACCGCCGACGAAATGACCGACAGCGGCGCCGAGCGCCATATGGGTAACGGGATCCATGATGTCTCGCGGTCGGGAAGCGTTGTCCCGTGTCGTCAGGGGGCTGGCACGAGACGCAGGATACGCCCGTTTTCAGCATCGGTCAGAAGATAAAGTGCCCCGTCAGGCCCGTTGCGCACATCACGGATGCGCTCGCCGAGCCCGCCCAGCATCCGCTCCTCCGCGATCACGGCATCGCCGGCAAATGTCAGGCGCGACAGGAGCCGACCGGCAAGCGCACCGACGAAGAGATCGCCCTGCCATTGCGGAAAGACATCGCCCTCATAAAAGGCCATGCCGGACGGCGCGATCGAGGGGTCCCAGTAGAAGACCGGCTGCGTCATCCCCTCTTCATGTGTGCCCAGACCGATCGGCGCACCGGAGTAATGCACCCCGTAAGCAATGACCGGCCAGCCGTAATTCAGCCCCGGTTCGATCAGATTGACCTCGTCACCCCCGCGTGCACCGTGTTCATGCGCCCAGAACTCCTCCGTTCCGGGACGCATGGCGGCGCCCTGGACGTTGCGATGGCCGATCGACCAGATCTCCGGCGCCCAGCCCGGCATGCTTTCATGCGGATTGCCGGGCGGGATCGAGCCATCGGGATTGATGCGCATGATCGCGCCGATATGGTTGTCCGGTGCCTGCGATTCGTCGGAATAGGAGCCGCGATCACCGGCGGTGACGAACAGCGTCCCGTCGGGATGGAAGACGAGCCGCGAGCCGAAATGACGCCCGCCGGATACCGCAGGCATCTGACGGAAGATCACCTGCGATGCCTCGAACGTCTCGGACTCCCGGTCCAGCGCCGCCCGTGCCACACTCAATCCGACACCGCCAGCGCGCTCCTCGGCATAGGCCATGTAGACACGGCGGTTTTCCGCGAAATCCGGATCGAGAGCGATGTCGAGCATACCGCCCTGATTGATGTCGGCGACCGAAGGCGTTCCGGCGAGCGGCTCCGAGACGCGACCATCGGCAGTGACCAGACGGACCGCGCCGGCGCGCTCGGTGACGAGCATGGCGGCATCGGGGAGGAAGGC
The DNA here is from genome assembly GCF_035311605.1 of Saliniramus sp. Classification (NCBI taxonomy): domain Bacteria; kingdom Pseudomonadati; phylum Pseudomonadota; class Alphaproteobacteria; order Hyphomicrobiales; family Salinarimonadaceae; genus Saliniramus; species Saliniramus sp. The sequence goes on along the minus strand of NZ_DATGCW010000072.1, from coordinate 7,354 downwards.
GAGGCTCCAGGGATGTTCGAGACCCGAGGCCACGGTCTCGACAAGAAGTTCGTAGTCCTGCGTGACCACACGCTCTGTCGCCGGATTGGTCTGCGCCTCCGCATTCCCGATTAGTGCCGCCCCCGCCTGGGCCGCGAGCACGCCGAGCGACAGGGCGAGCGCAACCTTGCGCACACGCCGATACAGCTGAAATCGAAACATCACATCCGCCATCGTCTCATCTCCCGTTCCCAATCGCCGCCGATTGATGATCATCGAACCGTGTGCTTGCCGAGCGAGGTACCGTTTCGCAGCCAGGTGTCAAGATCAGGGCGTGGGGCAGGGTATCGGAATTGAGGAGAGCGGCAATGGCGGATGCAGGGGCGACGACGGCGCCGGCGATACCGCGGGCAAAGCGCGCGCATATCGAATTTCCTGCGCTTGACCTTCCAATGATGGGAGGGTCTATACATACTCTCAGATGAGGAAATGCGCCCTACACGCGCCAGCCGGGAGCTGACATGGATCTCGCCACACGCACTGAGACATTGGGCAAGAGCACCACCACGAACGCCGAAGCCCATCTGCGCCTGCCCGTCTCGGGCATGACCTGCGGCTCCTGCGTGCGCCGGGTCGAGACGGGGCTGGAGCGGCTCGACGGGACCGGCGAGATCGCGGTCAATCTCGCAGGCGAGCATGTCGATATCGCCTATGATCCCGCCCGCCTGGCGCCGCATGATCTCGTCAAGGCGGTGGAAGCCGCCGGTTACGACGTGCCGCTGCGCGAAGTCGATCTCGCGCTGGAAGGCATGACCTGCGGCTCCTGCGTGGCGCGGGCGGAAAAGGCGCTTCTGGCCACGCCGGGTGTGATCTCGGCCTCGGTCAATCTCGCCACGGAACGCGCCCGCGTCACCGTGGCGGAGGACGCTGTCATCGACGAGGCGATCCGCGCCGTCTCGGATGCCGGCTATGAAGCGCAGCGCGTCTCGCAGGAGGAGCCCGGTGCCGGCGCCCCCGCCTATCCCGACGACAATCGCGAGAAGCTCCATCTCGCCATCGGCATCGTGCTCTCCGCGCCGCTGGTCCTGCCCATGCTCGGCATGCCCTTCGGCTATCACTGGATGCCCCCGGGCTGGGTGCAGGTGCTTCTCGCGACGCCGGTCCAGTTCTGGCTCGGCGCGCGCTTTTACCTCTCCGGCTGGAAGGCCCTGAAGGCCGGTACCGGCAATATGGAACTTCTCGTCGCCATGGGCACGAGTGCCGGTTATTTCCTCTCGCTCTACATGCTGATCGGCTACTGGCTGTCGCCGCATGCGGGGATGGGGCATGAGCCCGAATACTATTTCGAAGCAGCGGCGGTGATCATCACGCTGATCCTGCTCGGCAAGTTTCTCGAGGCGCGGGCCAAGCGCAAGACGGCGGATGCCGTGCGCGCTCTCGCGGCGCTTCGCCCCGACACCGCCCGCCTGCGTCGCGACGGCGAGGACGCCATCGTCCCGATCGCCCAGGTGCGCGCCGGCGACATCGTCGTGGTGCGCCCCGGCGAGCGGGTCCCCGTCGATGGCACGATCCGCGAGGGCGAGAGCGAGATCGACGAATCCATGGTCACCGGCGAGAGCCTGCCCGTGCATCGCGAGGAAGGCGCACGGGTGATCGGCGGTTCGATCAACGGCTCGGGCCGGCTCATTATCGAGACCACCGCCATCGGGCAGGACACCACCCTGTCGCGGATCATGAAGCTGGTCGAGGGCGCGCAGGCCTCGAAGGCGCCGATCCAGAAACTCGTCGACAAGGTCGCGGCGATCTTCGTTCCCGTCGTGGTGGTGATCGCCGCCATCACGCTCGTCATCTGGCTCGTCATCGACGGCGATGTCGAGAAGGCCATCGTCACCGCCGTGACGGTGCTCGTCATCGCCTGCCCCTGCGCGCTCGGTCTCGCCACGCCCACCGCGATCATGGCGGGAACCGGTGCCGCAGCGAGCAACGGTATCCTGATCAAGGATGCCGAAATGCTGGAGCGCGCCCATGCGATCCGCGCCGTCGCCTTCGACAAGACCGGCACGCTGACGCTCGGCAAGCCGGCGCTCGCGGGATTCACGCCGATGGCGGGGGCCGGAGAAGGCGCATCCGACGATCTCCTCGCCATCGCCGCCGCCCTGCAGGAGGGCAGCGAGCATCCGCTGGCCGGTGCCGTGGTGACGGCTGCGAAGGAGAAGGGCCTCGCCCTGCCGCAGACGCAGGCAGTGAAGGCGGTTCCCGGACGCGGCATCGAGGGCAGTCTCGATGACGGCGCGCGCTATGCCATCGGCAGCGCCCGGCAGATGGCGGATCACGGCATCGCCCTCGACGATCTCGCCGAAGCGGCGCAGGAGGAAGCCGCGCGTGGGCGTTCGATCTCCTACATGGCGCGCATCGACGGCACGGCCCGGCTCGTCGCCTGGATGAGCTTTGCTGACCAGCCGCGCGAGAGCGCCCGCGCCGCCGTGGCGAAACTGCGCGAGATCGGCATCACCAGCATCATGGTCACCGGCGACAACGAAGCCGCCGCCCGCGCCATCGCCCGGGCGATCGGCATCGACGAAATCCGTGCCGAAGTGGCGCCGGAGGACAAGGCGCGAATCGTTACCGAACTGCGCGCGATCCACGGCGCCATCGCCATGGTGGGGGATGGCGTCAACGATGCGCCGGCTCTCGCGGCAGCCGATCTCGGCATTGCCATGGGCTCTGGCACCGATGTCGCCATGGAGGCGGCGGGGATCACGCTGATGCGCTCCGATCCGCTCGCCGTCGCCGATGCCCTTGACGTGTCGCGGCGCACCCGCTCCAAGATCAAGCAGAACCTGTTCTGGGCCTTCATCTACAATACCGGCGGCATTCCGCTCGCGGCATTCGGCCTGCTCAACCCGATCATCGCCGGTGCCGCCATGGCGTTCTCGAGTGTCAGCGTGGTCTCGAATGCCCTGCTGCTGCGGCGCTGGAAACCGGCGGGAGGGCGCTGATGCGGATCGGTGAAGCGGCGACGCGCTCGGGCGTGAGCGCCAAGATGATCCGGCATTACGAGAGTATCGGCCTGCTCGCCCCGGCGGCGCGGCGCGACAACAGCTATCGCGATTTCGACGCCCGCGACGTGCATGACCTGACCTTCATCCGGCGGGCGCGCGATCTCGGCTTCTCGATCGAGGAGATCGGGCGCCTGCTCGCCCTGTGGCGCGACCGCGACCGGCCGAGCCGGGAGGTGAAGCAGATCGCGCAGGCGCATGTCGCCGATCTCGAGGCGCGCATCACCCGCATGCAGGAGATGGTCGCGACCCTGCGCCATCTCTCCGAGGCCTGCGCGGGCGACGAGCGTCCCGATTGCCCGATCCTCACCGGCCTTGCGGGTGAGAAGACGAAGGCTGCGGGCTCACACGCGGGCCAGCCCGATCAAGCCGATCAGGGCGCCGATCAGCGCTGACAGCGTGATGCCGATCAGGACCAGGAGCGCCGTCACCATCAGGGCGCGCCGCTGCGGCACGTTCATCAACGCCGGCAGACCGGTGTAGATGAGATAGACGGCATAGAGGCCGAGAAGCGTCAGGAATGACAGGGCCGGCATCAGGTTGAACAGGCCCGCGAGCCAGGCCGGAGTCCATGCATAGGCCACCACCTTGAACGCCGAAGCCCGGTCCCCGCTGCCACCGTAGCGCGGTGCGAGCCAGGCCAGCACCAGCGCCATCACATAGATCGTGGCGAGCTGCATCGCATATTGGAACGCGCCCGAGACGAAGGCCTGCCCGGGCTCCATCCGGATCACCCCCATACCCGGCAGCGCGATGCCGACCAGCGAAGCGCCAAAAGCCGAGGCGATGGCGGGGATGGCGGCGAGCGGCATGACGTAGAAGAGATAGATCGCCGCGATATTGGGCTCTTCTTCCGCGATACGCGGCCACTCGGCACGGGGACGGGCGATAATGGCGGCGGCACGTGCAATCAAATTCATCCGGACTCCTGCGGCTGATCGCAACTTGCCTCAAGGCCAGCCGCGTGTCGAGCCACGGCAAAAAACGTCGCGGGGTGCTGCCTGTCCGCGGTCGCTGCCCTAGATCCTGATCAGGGGTCGTCGCCTTCAGGACGACGGAACGCTTGCGAAGGATGTGATGAAGCTGGTCACGACGAGCACCCAGGAATGGCAATCGGGCAATGATCATGCCGGCGACGAGCATGGCGATGTTTTCGACTGCGTGCTTTCGCTGATCGCGCAGGCCCCGGCGCGGCGCGCAAGTCTCGTCCTGCCCGGCGCGGATGCTGCGGCGCGCGATCCCGCCTTGCGCGCACAAAGGCGCCTCGCGAAACTCTTCGACGCGCTTGCTCATTTCCACCCTTCACGCCCGGTCGCAGAGATCGAGGATCTCGTCTGGGCCTTGTGGATCAGTCATCCCTCGAAGGCCGCCGAGGCGCTGATGACGCGCGGCATCGAGGCTTTCGCCGATGGGCGTCTCGCGCAGGCGCGCGGTCATTTCGACGCCCTCGTCGCGGCCTGGCCCGCCTGGGCCGAGGCCTGGAACAAGCGCGCGACGCTGGCCTATGTCGAGGGGCGCGACCGCGATGCCTGCCGCGACATCGCCCGCACGCTGGAGCGCGAGCCGCGCCATTTCGGCGCGATTGCCGGTTTCGGCCAGATCTGTCTGCGTCGTGGACGACCTTGCGAGGCGGCGATCGCGTTTCGCGCCGCGCTCACGCTCAACCCCCATCTGCACGGCATCCGCGCCCTGCTCGACGATATCGCCGGCGACGCCGCGCGCATGCATTGAGGTGCAGGCATCTTCGGAGCAGGCATCTTCGGCGCACGCTGCGGCTTGCACATTCTCCCGTGGCGTCATCACCCCGTCTCGCATTACCCTGAGGCAAAACATGAGGGGGATGGCGCATGGCACGGGGCGCGGGCGAAGGCGGAGACGCTATCACGGAATTCGGGACTTTCGACGATATCGTCGTCGGTGCCGGTTCCGCCGGTTGCGTAATGGCGAACCGGCTGTCGGCCGATCCGCAGAACAGGGTTTTGGTGCTTGAGGCCGGCGGGCGCGACAACTGGATCTGGTTTCACATCCCCGTCGGCTATCTCTTCGCCATCGGCAATCCGCGCGCCGACTGGATGTTTCGTACCGAAGCCGTCCCGGGACTGAACGGGCGCGAACTGGCCTATCCGCGCGGCAAGGTGATCGGCGGTTCCTCGGCGATCAACGCCATGATCTACATGCGCGGCCAGGCCACCGATTACGATAACTGGCGCCAGCTCGGCCTCCCCGGCTGGGGCTGGGACGACGTGCTGCCGTTCTTCCACAAGCACCAGGATCACGTGCGCCCCGATGATCATCATCGCGGTGGCGGCGAGTGGCGGGTCGATGACCCGCGCATGCGCTGGGAGATTCTCGACGCCATCGTCGCAGCCTGCGAGGCGGCGGGGATCGCGCGCACGCCGGACTTCAACCGGGGCGACAATGCGGGGGTTTCCTATTTCCAGGTCAACCAGAAGAACGGTCGGCGCTGGAGCGCGGCGCGCGGTTTCCTCAAACCGGTGCTCAACCGTCCCAATCTCGCGCTGGAGACGGGGGTTCTGGTCGAGCGGGTGGTGATCGAGGCCGGACGTGCCACGGGAGTGATTTTCTCCCGGAACGGGCAGCGTTTCATCGCGCGCGCACGCGGGGAGATCGTGCTCAGCGCCGGTGCGGTGGCGACGCCCAAGCTGCTGGAGCTCTCCGGGATCGGCGCCGGTGAGCGGTTGAAGGCGCTCGATCTGCCGGTCCATGCCGATCTGCCGGGCGTCGGCGAGAACCTGCAGGATCATCTGCAGCTGCGCCCGATCTTCCGCGTGGAGAACGTAGCCACGCTCAATACCGACTACGCACGCTGGTGGAAGCGCATCGGCATGGCGGCGGAATATGCGCTGTTGCGGCGCGGCCCTCTGACCATGGCCCCCTCACAGCTCGGTGCCTTCGCCCGCAGCGGGCCGGAATACGAGACGGCGAATCTGCAATTCCACTTCCAACCGCTCTCCCTTGAGAAGTTCGGCGACGCCCTCCATCCGTTCGGCGCCTTCACCGCGAGCGTGTGCAATCTGCGCCCGTCGAGCCGGGGGCATATCCATGCTGCCAACCCAGATCCGCGCGCGGCGCCGGCAATCCAGCCGAACTATCTCGACACGGATGAAGACAAACGCGTCGCCGTCGCCGCGATCCGGCTGGCGCGCACGATCGCGCAGCAGGAACCGCTGGCCGGATATCACCCGCAGGAATTCAAGCCGGGTGCCGAGATCACGGATGACGATGGCCTGGCACAGGTCGCCGGCGATATCGGCACCACCATCTTCCATCCGGTCGGAACCGCCCGGATGGGCGCGGATGATGATACCGGCGCCGTGCTCGATGCACGGCTGCGCGTGCGCGGCATTGCGGGCCTGCGTGTCGCCGACGCCTCTTCCATGCCGCGCATCACCTCGGGCAATACCAACTCGCCGACCATGATGATCGCCGAGAAGGGTGCGCAGATGATCCGCGAGGACAGGGGCAGCTGAAACTGCTCTGACTTAAATAAAGATTCAAGAAGCTCGGCTAATCTGACCTTATCAGCCGGGCGCAGTGCCCGCAGGCGGGAGGGCAACGAGGTGGATGCAGAGACGAAAGCGGCAATCACACGCCTGGAGCTCGCCATCGATTCGCTCGCCGGCATGGTAGCCGGCTGCGCCGCCTATCTCACCGCCCTCGACGAGGCAAGGCACGTGGACAAGCGCAAGGCTCTGGGCGTATCGCGGCGCTTCGTGCCCGACGGTCTGTCGGGCAATACCATGCATTCCCCCGCCGTGATCGCTCAGGCCATGATCGAGCAGATGGGTGACCTCTCGCGCCAGCTCGCCACGGTGAAGGCGCGGGCGCAGGAGCAGGAAGCGCTCAGCCGCCGCCCGCTGGCGCGCGACTGGCAGGGCCGGCCGCACGAGATCAACCCCATGCTCGAGCGCAAACGCTGAGAAAAAAGCATAACTTTTGATGCAATACCTTGCTTTATGCAACCAATGGCAATAGTTTTGCCCTGAAGGTTGCAGAGGGCGAAGGGCATGGTCACGCGCGTCGCGACGGTCGCGTTTGAAGGTATCGAGGCGCGCGCGGTTGATGTCCAGGTGCAGATATCGCCCGGCACCGTCGCCTTCACGATCGTCGGCCTCCCGGACAAGGCCGTCGGCGAATCGCGCGAGCGGGTGCGCTCGGCGCTGGTCTCATCCGGCCTCGCCCTGCCAAGCAAACGCATCACCGTCAATCTTGCGCCGGCCGACATGCCGAAGGAGGGCAGTCATTTCGACCTGCCGATCGCGCTGGGCGTCATGGCCGCGATCGGCGCCATCCCG
>NZ_DATGCW010000071.1:0-10702 GCF_035311605.1 Saliniramus sp. | reverse complement strand
GCTCGAAATCCGCGAGCATGTGCTCGACCATCAGCTTCGAGGCGCCGTACGGATTGATGGGCCGCGTCGGCGTGCTCTCGGTGATCGGAATCTGCGGCGGCTCACCGTAGACGGCACATGTGCTCGACAGAACGATCTTGCCGACACCCCCGTCGCGCAGGGCCTCCAGCAGCGTCAGGGAACCGGCCAGATTATTGCGGTAATACTTGCCCGGATCGGCAATGGATTCACCGACATAGGCATGCGCGGCGAAATGAATGGCCGCTTGTGGTCGGTATTGCCGGATCGCGGCATCGAGGGCTGCGCGATCCGCGATGTCGCCATGGATGAACGGCCCCCAGCGCACGGCCGCGTGATGGCCCGAAACGAGATTGTCGTAGACGATCGGGTGGTAGCCGGCACTCGCCAGGGCCTTGCAAGTCTGCGCGCCGATATAGCCGGCACCACCGGTGACGAGGACCGTGCTCATGTTCGCTCCATATATTCTGGATTGTGACTGTGCCGTTTCGATGCACGACTTATCGGTGGATAAATATCACACTCGCAAGTTTTCACTTTATTCAGGTTTCGTTGCCAGTGTTGATAAGCTGATTTTGTGGCAGATCTCACCTGATGGTGACAGGTAACGGTGGCCCCATGTCCGACTTCATCCGGCCATGCTTGCGACGCATGGGAATGAGTAGTCTTGCAGCGCGTCTTCTGCTCACTGGCCTGATGGCGATGTTCGCGCCTCTCGACAGTCCCGGTGAGGATTCCGGCTCCGCCGCAGCCTCGCCCCTCGATCACGTCGCATTCGGCGTCTATGACCCGCATGGCCGCTTCGCCTCTGCGCGTGAGCCGGCCATTGAGCACATTTTCGTCTTCTGGCAGGCGCTGGATCTGCGTGATTTTCGCCGTCGCCTCGATCAGGCGCGGGCGAGCGGGCGCATCATGATGGTGACCGTGGAGCCGTTTACGCGGGCGCCGAACTGGCGCGATGGCGGGGACAGGCTGTTTCAGGATATCCTGCGCGGCGGTTTCCGTGATGAGATTTCGACGATCTGCGGCACGCTCGGCGATTTCGGTGGGCGTGTCCTCGTGCGGTGGGGGCACGAGATGGAGAAGCCCACCGGTCGCTATCCCTGGGCACGCCAGGATGCGCGCGGCTATCAGGCGGCGTTCCGCCATTTCGTCGATCAGTGCCGCCGACTGGCGCCCGAAACGCGTTATGTCTGGAGCCCGATCGGCGAGCGCAATATGGGCGCCTATTACCCCGGCGCCGCCCATGTCGATTTCGTGGGCGTCTCGCTGTGGGGCTTGCAAAGCTATGACGAGCGCTTCCATGGCGGCGTGCGCGACTTTCCCGTGACCTTCCGCGAAAAGTATGATCGCGCGGCGCGTTTCGGCAAACCGGTGATCATCGCCGAGCTCGGCGTGTCCGGTGATCACAACTACCGCGAAGACTGGCTGCGCTCGCTGTTCGAGACGCTGGCCCGCTCCGAGAGCTTCCGCGCCCTGCGCGCAGTGGTCTATTTCAACGACAAGGAACCGCATTACTGGCCCTTCGATCTGGGTTCGCCGGACTGGCGTGTGACGCCCGATCAGTGGCGTGCCGTCCAGGCATCGGCGCTACAGCGTCTTGCTGCCCGCTGATGCCTGTCGGTTGCCACTGAACGGTGTGCGGGATGTGCAGCGTCAACCACCACTCCGCCGTGCGACTTCGGCCTTGTTGCGCTCATAACGCGAGAACACCGCATCACCGGGACGAAGCTTGTTGATCTCGTCACCCGGACGGATCGGGCTGTCGGCGAAGACATACCATTCGCCCTCCGGTTGCCGGCGCTGGAAGATCCGGGTCCCGTCGGTGCGGTGCTCGAAGCAGGTTGCGGCGACACCGTCACCGCTCACCGATGCCCAGTTCGCGCGAAAGCACAGATTGCCGGTCTGTGTCATGAACCAGTTGCCGTCTGCATAGGAGGCGTTCGCTCCGCTTCCTGTCCAGGCGACGAAGGTCCGGTCGCGGGCGTTCAGGAATCCGGCTCCGTCATCCCAGATCCAGGTGCGGTTGCCGTAGATCCGTTGCATCGAATGGATGCTCAGCGGCTCAGCGGCCATCGCTTCGCGGGCTATTTCGCTGGTTCCCTGCACCGCGCCGGGCCCCCTGTCCTGGCATCCGGTCAGGAGCAGGACGGCGAGGGCTGCCGTCGGCAAGGCCATATTCTTCATACGTTTCAAAGCCATGACACATTCCTCAGCGGCGCACGGGATAAATCGGGCGGTCACGCATGACACGCCAGTTCGGCAGTCCGAGATCATGAGGCCAGGGATGGACCTCCTGATCGTTGAAGTAGATGACCTCGCGCAGCTCCGCGAATTCGTCATAGGACCGGGTGACATCATCCGCCCAGGATTCGAGGTACGGCAACTGCCCCTCATAGCCGAGTTCCGCGACCCAGATCGGCTTGCCGTAGCCGACGGTCAGATCGTAGCCTTGGCGCAGACTCTCGGCGAAGGTACGTGGACCGCCATATTCGATCTCGTCATATTCTTCCAGACCGAAGACGGAGAGGCCGACGATATCGACGACATCGTCATCAGGGTAGTAATCGTCGAGTCCGGGCTCGCCCTTGGGCGACCACATCAGCTGCGCGTCAGGCAGCATCTCGCGGGTGATCCCGGCCATGCGCCGATAGGCTTCAATGTAATCCTCCGGTGCCCAGTTCTGCCAGGAAAAGCGACCCGTTGTGCTCTCCATTTCCTGAGCCCAGCGAATGATCAGCGGGCTGCGGAAACCGGAGACCGCACGCAGGATTGAACGCATGTTTTCGTCGCGGAAGCCGCCGAGAACCAGATCGCGCAGCTGCTCTTCGCTGACGTTCCAGTCGAGCGCCCACGACCAGGGCTCGATGGTGATCAGGATCTTGCGCCCGCGCTCGCGCGCATAATCATCCGCGATCCCCAGCCCGTCGAGTTCGATGTCTTCCCATGGCAGGAACAGGTGCTCGGTAGCGAGCCTGTCGTCTTCGGCGAAGTCGCCATAGGGATCATAAGCACCAAACTGCGTGCCACCTCCATGCAGGACCGGGCGCTTGTCGCGCAAGAGATCGCGTCCTGCGAGGGTGGCAGGTTGCGCCTTGGCCGGGTGCGTGCCGATCACCATGGGGGCGAGAGCAGCAGCCATCGCTGCCGTTGCGGTACCGCGCAGTATTCCCCTGCGGGTGACTGGGTTGGATACGCTAAACATCGCGCCTTCTCCTTGAATACCCCCTGGGCTGTTCAGGATCTTTGCGCCACCTGATGATATATTAACGGATTTTTCGTTGGTATTCATCTGAATTCTCCTTTCAATTGCTGCGTAGGAATGCTTATTCTCCCCCGAAACCGCGCCAGCGCGGGTTGAAGTGGATGCTGGGCTCGGTCCACCGCCCGGCGCCAGACGGCGTGAAGCGGATCTCCGTCAGCGTGAATGCCGTGATGCCGAGCGAAATCGCGTGCAGGCCCTGCGCGCCGTTACGTTGGCCGCCGGCATAGAGGCCCGACAGCATCGCCACGAGGCAGGTGGCGAGCACGACGCCCGCATAGCCGCGGGGCAGAAAGCTCAGGCGGTTCTCGCGTGCATGGCGCCACAACACGAGCAGGGTGAGGCCGGCATAGATCGCGCCGGTGACGAGCGAGAAGACGTAGAATCCCGCCGCACTGCCCGGATCCGTAACCGCGTAGGCCGTCCAGCCCGATACCAGCGCGATGAGGCAATAAGGCATGATCACCCGCAAGGGCAGATGATCGGTGTTGTCGGAGCCCTTTGGTGTCACCCGGAAATCCGCCGGGCGCCCGCGCAGATGATCGTGCAACGCTGCGAGCGATCCCATCAGCGCCCAAGGCCAGCGCAGGAAGAGGAAGGCAAGCCCTTCCCAGGAGAGTATCGGCGCCCGCACGGGACGAAACAGCCCCGTTGCGCGCCACCAAAAGGCGAGCATGATGAGCACCAGCGCCAGCGGCAGCATGTGCAGGAAGTAATCGACATAGGTGATATTGACGAAATGCTCGCCGGTCACGAGGGCGAAGATTGGCAGAAAGATCGTCAGCCCCATGATTACCGAGAACATCGGATACCAGAGCTGCGAGAAGCCGAACTGGAAGCGCCGGCGCGCATCGAGGCGGGGAATGAGCCTCGGCGACCAGTCGAGCAGGATGGTCACGAGGCTGCGCGACCACTGGAACTCCTGAATCACGAGATCGGCGAAGCTCTCCGGTCCCGCACCATTGGCGATGGCATCCACCGCATGCACGCCGCGCCAGCCATGGGCGTTGAACATCAGCGTGGTGGAGTGATCCTCCGCCAGTTCCGGCCCCAGCCCACCGATCTCACGCAAAGCGGCGGTGCGCACGGTGTAATGCGAGCCGATGCAGAGCGGTGCGTAGCCGTCATTATAGCCGGTCTGCAGCGCTCCATGCATGCTCGCCTCGACATGCAGGCGCCCACGCGCCGCCCAGCTCGCGCCGGCATTCGTATCGCAGATGCTTGGCGCCGAGACATAACCGACCGCCTCATCGGTGAACGGCGCGAGAGCGTGGACCAGGTAATCCGGCTGCGGGATGTGGTCAGCGTCGAACTGGGCGACGAAGTCGTATTGATTATAAGCGTAAGTATCGTAGAAATAGGCGAGATTGCCTTCCTTGCAACGCGTGCGCCGCGGCCATTGCGCATGATGGTATTCGGCAATGCCCTTCCGGCAGGAGACCTTGACGCCATGCGCGTCGCACCACGCGAGCGTTTCAGGCGAGGGACCCTCGTCGGCCAGCCAGACGTCGTAATGGAAACGATGATCGGGAAGGCGCTGGGCGAGCGCGCCCTCGAGCGTGCGGCGCACGATCGCGAAGGGCTCCGACGGCGCCTTTGTCACCACCATCGCGGTACGCGGCTCGCCCGGGAGATCGCGGGCATCGCTGACGCATAGGCGGGCACGGGCAAACAACGCGATGTAATAGAACGGGATCAGCGTGATCCAGGCCAGGATGAAGGTGACCAGCAGCCAGCGTCCCGGCGTATGGATGTGGCCCGGCTGAAACCACCAGATCCAGAAATATGCCAGAGCGGCGATCCACAAGGCGATTCCGGCTACATTGACCGCCTTGCGCCAGCCGGTGAAGACCGGGACGAAATATGGCTTTTCTGCGCTTGCAGCCGCAGTGTGAGAGCGCAGCTGGCTCGCACCCTGCAATGGACCTGATATGCCCGATACCGCCATAACACGCCACCTCTCTCCTGCTTCTCCTCTTTCGCCCCGCCCCGGAGCCGGCTGCTCGCCAATTCACTCCGCCGGTTTCATCGCCGCGTGATGGACGAGGGTCTCTCCGACCGATGGCGCGGGATAAAGAAAGCTCTGTCGCGCGACTGATCCGAGTGTGGCGTGATCGCGGCGTGGCTCGTCCGCCGTGAAGGCGATCGAAGCCGGTGGCTGCGCTTCACCGATGCGGCGCAGATCGAAACCGGCGGCGCGCCAGGCGCCGGGCGCGAGAATGTTGCGCAGATCGAAGATCGTGCGTCCGCGCATCAGGCCGGCGACGGCACGCGGATCGAGCGCCGCGTATTCGCGCCAGCCCGTGGCGATCACGAGGATATCGGCATTGTGCAGGCAGGCGGCGGGATCTTCGGCGAAGGTCACGCCTTCGAGCAGATCGCGGGCTGCCTCCATGCCGCGCGGGTCGTGGACGCGGATCTGCGCGCCTTCGCGCCGCAAGGCCGTGATGATGGCGAGCGCCGGGGATTCGCGCATATCATCTGTCTCGGCCTTGAAGGTGAGACCCATCACCGCGATCCGGCATGCACTGACATCGCCACGGATGGCCGCGCGAATGCGGCGCCCCATCGCCCATTTGCGTGCCTCGTTGACGGCGCTGGCCGTCTCGACCATGCGTAGCCCCGTCGCACGCTCGCGCGCGCTGTGCAACAGCGCGCGCAAATCCTTGGGAAAGCACGAACCGCCGTATCCGGGGCCGGCCTCGAGGAACTCGGTACCGATACGGCGGTCAAGGCCGATTCCGGTGGCGACATCGCCGATATCAGCATCCCAGGCCTCGCAGAAATCGGCGATCTCGTTGATGAAGGAGAGCTTGATCGCGAGGAAGGCATTGGCGGCGTATTTGATCGCCTCCGCCGAGCGGCGTCGGGTGCGCAGAATCCTCGCGCCTTGTTGCGTCAGCGGGGCGTAGATCGAAGCGACGATATTGCCGGCACGGGCTGTCTGGGCGCCGATGACGATGCGGTCGGGCTCCATGAAATCCGCGATCGCCGCGCCTTCCTTGAGGAATTCCGGATTGGAAACCACGCCGAATTCGAGTTGCGGGCGCATGCGCCGGATCAGACCCTCGATCATGTCGCCGGTGCCGACGGGAACGGTCGATTTCATCACGACAATGATCTCGTCGCGCGCATAGCGGGCGATGTCGCGGGCCGACGCGAAAACGAACCCGAGATCGGCTTCTCCGTCCTCCGGTCGCGGCGGCGTGCCGACACAGATGAAAGCCGTTTCCGCGCTCGCAAGTGCGTGGGCGGGATCGGTGTCGAAGCGCAGATGGCCGTTCGAGACCGTGCGTGCGACGATGGCCGCGAGACCGGGCTCGTAAATCGGGACCTCTCCCCGGTGCAAGGCGGCGATGCGGGTCTCGTTCGGATCGATACAGGTGACGTGGTGCCCAAGATCCGCAAGGCATGCCCCGCTGACGAGGCCGACATAGCCGGCACCGAGAATGGTAATTTTCATGATACTCTCCCCCGGATTACGCTCAGGTTGCAGCCATGCTGTGCGTCAGATGACGGCTGCGAAGGGTGGTGCGACCGCCGCAGCGACACGTTTGCGCGGGCGTGCCTGTTCCTCTGCGAGGCGGCGATCGAAATAACGGATGGTCGCGGCGAGCCCCTCATCGAGAGGCACGCGCGGCTTCCAGCCGAGGATGTTTTTCGCGCGGCTGATATCGGGCCGGCGGCGCTGCGGATCATCGACGGGCAGTGGCAGGCGCAGGATGCGCGATCGCCCGCCTACCATGTCGAGCACCATCTCGGCGAGCTCGAGCACGGTGACTTCGTGCGGGTTGCCGAGATTGACCGGTTCCGCCGTGGCCCCGGGCGCGTGCATCAGCGCATCGAAACCGGCGATGAGATCATCCATGAAGCAGAAGGAGCGCGTCTGCCGACCCGAGCCATAGATCGTCAGATCGCGCCCCAGCAGGGCCTGGACAATGAAGTTGGAGACGACACGCCCATCCTCCGGGTGCATGCGCGGACCATAGGTGTTGAAGATGCGCGCGATCCGCACCGGCAGACCGGTGGAGCGGGTGAAATCGCTCAGGATCGTCTCGGCGAACCGCTTGCCCTCGTCGTAACAGGCACGCGGACCGATGGGATTGACGTTGCCGTGGTAGCCCTCCGACTGGGGGTGCACGGTAGGATCGCCATACACCTCGGATGTGGAGGCGTGGAAGATCCCTGCATTGTCGCGCCGTGCCCGCGCCATCACGTTCCAGACTCCGCCGGCGGAGGTCAGCGCCGTCTTCAGCGGGTCCATCTGGTAATGAACCGGCGAAGCCGGGCAGGCGAGGTTGTAGATCTCGTCGAAGCGCGGCAACTCCTCCGGGATCGGTACGGTGATGTCATGCGCGATGGCGCGGAAGCGCGGGCTCTCGCTCGACAGCTCGAGATTGCGGGCAGAGCCGGTGAAGTAATTGTCCAGGCTGATGACTTCGTGATCCTGTGCCAGCAGAAGATCACACAGATGCGAGCCGAGAAATCCGGCCCCGCCCGTCACCAGAATGCGTCGCGCCCCACGCTTGCCGCCTGCGCGCAGATCAATGCCGTTCTTGCTTATCGACGCCATATCCAGCCTCCACGATCAGGCATTTGCAGGCGAATAAACGCCTCTTTCGCCTCTGTTTTCGTGGATTGAGCCTGCGGGGGTAACGAAATTTTAACAATCTACCAGAATCGGTGTGCGCGGTTTTACGCGTGCGCGGCGCCGAGGCGCCGGATTGCAACGTACAAACACCTAGACTTCCGCCTGATATCGATTGCAGAAAGATACGTATTCGTTGGTTCTGATATCTGGAAAACGCCAACAGGCACTGATTCGATTGAGGAATCAGCAATTATAAAGGAAATTTGTAAAAATACGTACTTATGATTCGACTTTGATCTGAAGCAGATGCTACCGGATTCGGTGTATTGATCGTTAACCTCATTCACCAGACACTTTACCTGCATTCAGCTCGGGAAGACTGGATGCATCAGTGACCACCCAAGCGATATGCGGGCTCACCGCCCCCTCGGTCGCCGAATGCTTTCGGTGTTCGAACGAGCTTGCGTGTTCGCCGGTCACTGCCGGACCAGGTACCGGGCGCCACCCCCGGTCCTGGTCCGGCTTATTCGCAGCAACGGTCTCATGTCTTCTTGTGCGGACGCCACGCGTTCGTGCAACCCGGCTCCTTGGGCTGACGTGAGCATAACCGAAAGGGAATGAACGTCATGAGCAATCATCCGCACGGCATTGACGACTCCTTCAACGCGAGCGCTGAGGATTCCTTCAATGCGACCAACGCGAACAACGCGTACGACAACCAGTCCGAAAACGAGTATTATAACGACAGTTTCAACGATAACTCGACGGACACGGATATCGATCAGACCCAGAACGTCGATCAGTCGCAAAGCGCTGATCTCGATGTCGATATCGACGATAGCCTGAACGATCAGTCGACGACGAATAATGCGAATGGCTCCTTCAATGCCACGGATAATTCGGACAACTCTGACAACACCAATAACTCCGATAACTCGCAATATACCGCGATGGACAATTCGGATAATTCCGATAACACGAACAATGCCGACAATTCGCAGTATTTTGCTCTCGGGTTCGAGCTCGATCATGAGGATATCGATGACTCGTTCAATAGCACCGACGCCTCCACGGAAGACAACTCGGTCGATGACTCGTTCAACGACGAATCCGACAACAGCACCACGACGGATCTGGATGATTCCTTCAATGACAATTCCGACAACAGCACGAGTACCGTGTTGCAGGATGCCCAGAACGACAAGAGCGTGACGGACTCCTTTAACGACCAGTCGGATAATTCCGTCGATGTTTCGATGGAGGATATGGGGAACGACAAGTCGAGCACGGCGAACAATTCGTTCAACGAGATCGACCAGTCCAACAATGCCGAAGACGCGTTTAATACCGATGTCGGCATTGATGTCGGGATCAGCGACAGCCTGAATGAATCGACGGACAGCTCGGTCGACGGCATGATCGCGGTGGAGGGATCGACCTTCGACGCGATCAGCGCCATCAAGGATGCGCTGAAGGGCGACGGCATGAATCTCGCTTTCTCTGCAAACCAGATCAGCGAGATCATGGACAACGATACGCTCCATCATCCGACATTGCACAGCAACAGCGAATGGGGCCAGCACGCTCACGCCAATGGCGGCGAGGCGACGGGCATCTATGCCAAAGACGGCTTCGGGGTCGATTCCGCCGAGGACATGGCCTTCCAGGCCGTCGGCGATGCCGATGCCATGGTCGGCCAGGAGGCCTTCAACCTCTCCATCGCGATGGGCAACAACATCCAGTTCAACTCTCTGGATGCCTCGGTCGTGGGCGGCAATTCCTCGATGACCGCCGGCGACGATCTGGCTGCGTGATCCGCGCCGGATACTGATCTGCATCCTCGCGCGCGCCGCGCGTGCGGGGATGCGTCCCGGACCGGGAGGCCGCCATGAGCATGATCGTCACCACCGAACTCATCTGGCATTTCGCAGGCTATCTGCAGATCTTCAAGACCATCAATGCCGAGCGTCCGGATTTCGCGGGCGAGACGCCACAGCCGCCGGCACTCGTTTTCGACGAGGACCCGGCGGAATGGATCGAGGCGCCTGCGGGCGATCCCGCTGACGATCTCGCGGCGATCCGCATCAACCTTTTCCAGGCCGGCCCCGGCGCGCCTTTCATGAGTGAATGGTTCGAAGGACGCGACTTCGCCTCCTTTCTGCCGTTACCCGCCTTCTTCGGTCCGCTGATGCCGTTCGTGATGAGCGCGCAGGGCATTGCGACCGGGGCGCTGATGCTGATGAGCCGCGAAACCGGCCCGCTCTACAAGATCAGCTTCGGCTCTGGCGGCGACAGCCGTCTCGTCGAACTCGCGCAATCGAATGCGCTCACCGATATCGACACGCTGCTCGCCATCGATCTCCTGACTGACACGCGCATCGCTCAGGAGAGCGCGGTCGTGCTCACGGAGATGATGGGCGATGCGCGCGACGCGATGCCCGTCTGGGCGAGCGATCTGCCGGGGCAGGGCCTATCCCTTCCCGACTTCCTCGTTGCGGAGGCGCAGGCGGCTTTCGCCGCGCAGAGCGAGGCTGGGACAGACGAACCCGCCGGCGCAACTGCCCCGCGCGACGGCGTCTTTCTCGACGGCGCGCGCATCGAGGCCGATGACGCGCCGGAATCGCCGCTGACCACGCTTTCGCTCTCCGGGGCGCTTGATCCGGACGCCGAGACCGGCGCTGAAATCCAGTTGATGGCACGTCCGGCCCCTGACGCATTCGGCACGGCGGCAGCAAGCGGCGGCAACGTGCTCGTCAACGAGGCCGCGTTGATCGATGCACTCATCCCCGCGCGCACGCTCACCGTGATGGGCGATGTCTTCCAGCGCGATG
>NZ_DATGCW010000070.1:0-2420 GCF_035311605.1 Saliniramus sp. | reverse complement strand
GCGACCGGCGGGTTCTTCAGCGCCTTGTTCCAGGGCATGTGGATCAACACGCGGGCAAGCCCGCAGAAACCCGTCATGCCGGCGACCATCAGCCCGGCACCGACAAAGGCGGGGATGATAAGGAAGCCGGGTGCGATGAAGATGCCCGCAAGCGTGCCGAAGAAGCCGAGCGAGCCGGCGCCGATCTGCACCTGACGCATCAGGTCGAGCGGCTGCGACTTATCCTCGACCACCGGCAGGCCGGCCTTGCGCCAGGCATCGATGCCGCCTTCGACAATAAAGGCGTCACAGGCGTCACCGGCCTTGTCGGAGAGCGCCTGCGCGTTGGACAGGGTGCGCATGCCCGACTTGCAGTGGAAGAGGACCACATTGGCACCGTCACGCGGCAATTCGCCCTTTTCGAACTCGCTCAGCGCAAAATTGCGCGCCTGCGGAATGCGCTCACGCGCATGTTCAGCCCGGTCTCGGACATCCACGAGCACGGCACCTTCATCGATCAGGCGCTTGGCTTCGGCGGGGGAGATGGTCGGAAGGGTCATGGTCTGTCATCCTCGTCTGGGTAATCCGGCTGCAAAACTTGGCAAGGCGTCTCGCCTGCAATGATCTGCGAACGGCGCCTCTCTGAAGCTGTCAGTAATTTAGAATTTACTTATATACATGTCAAGGGGCGATTTGAGACAGCAGGGGCGGCGCGCCGTGCTGCTGCACCGGAGCCTCAACGAAGAAGGGCCGTCCACAAGGGACGGCCCGACCTCGATTCCGGCTGCTCCGCAGTGGATCGTTCCGGGGGGCTGGGGGGCTGACGTTACCGGAAGAACCCACGTGGAAACCATCGAGATACATATTTTTCTGATGGGTTCGGGGCGTCCGTTTGTCGTGAAAGCGGCGAATCTGTGATTTTGCGTCCTTGCGAAGATTGTCCCGTGTGACAGGGACCGCATCGGGCCTGCACAAATGCCGAAGTTTCCTCTAGAACCACCGCATGAACACGAACCCTAACAATCCGATTCCCGATCTCACCCAGGCCGTTCAGCGCGTAGATGCCCGCGCGCATGTCGGCGTGATCTGCTTCCTGCAAACCACCGCCGCCTTCTGTCTCGGCGATGGCGGCGTGCTGCTGGTGCGTGATGGCGCCGATCATCGTGTAGAGGTACATCCGGACGGCAGCATCCTGTGTGCGACGAGCGACGGCGAGCGCCTCGTCACAGGCGGCGATGACGGGCGCGTCGCGGTCACCGGCGCCGACGGCTCGACCCGTGATTTCGCCGATAGCGGGGGCACATGGATCGACGCGCTCGCCCTGCATCACGAAGGCGGTATCGCCTGGAGCGCTGGGCGCAAAGTGACGGCGCGTGATCGCAAGGGGAAGGAAAAGCGCTTCACGGCCCCCTCCTCCGCCCGGGGCCTCGCCTTCGCGCCGAAGGGTTATCGCCTCGCCATCGCCCATTATAACGGGGTGAGCCTGTGGTATCCCAATCTGGAGAAGGAGCCGGATCCGCTCGAATGGAAGGGCTCGCATCTCGACGTGACCTGGTCGCCGGACGGTCGCTTCGTTGTCACCTCCATGCAGGAGAACGCGCTGCATGGCTGGCGCCTCGCGCCGGATCGCGGCCATATGCGCATGTCGGGCTATGCGGCCAAGCCGCGCGCGCTCTCCTGGAGCGCCGACGGCGACATGCTCGCCACGAGCGGCGCCGATGCGGTGATCGCCTGGCCCTTCGACAGCAAGGAGGGGCCCACCGGCAAGGCGCCGCGTGAATTCGGCGTTCGCGAGGCCCGCGTCACCCGTGTCGCCTGCCACCCGCATCTGCCGATCTGCGCCGCCGGCTACGAAGACGGCTGCGTCTTGCTGATTCGCGTCAGCGACGGTTCGGAACTGCTGGTGCGTCCGGTGGTGAAGGGCAGCCGCGTCACCGCCCTCGCCTGGGATGGCGCAGGCAAGCTCATGGCCTTCGGCTGTGATGACGGAGCAGCAGGTATTCTGCCGCTTCCGTGAGCGTTGCGGGCGGCCTGTATGGCCTCCCCGCCGCTCATAAACGATCATGGCGCAGAAACAGGCAGTAATCGTTAACGGAGCTTAACACCTGCATGCCCTGCCCTGCCGGTTCCCGGAATATCCATATACGGCGATTTCATGTGGTTTTCGCATGCTGGCGCAGCTGGTTCGCATGCCGGCACAGCTGGAGGGACATCACATGGGAATGCTCGCACGAATCGCCGGACCGCACCGCGCCGCGCAACCGGATCTCCGCGCGGCCTTCGAGAGCCTGCCTGTTGCAGTGATGATCTGTGAGACGCGCGGATTCGAGGTCGTCTACGCCAACCCGGAATCGCGCACACTGCTGGGGCGGATCGGTCATCTTCTGAATATCGACCCCGAGAAGATCATCGGCACGTCGATCGACGTCTTCCATAAAAAT
>NZ_DATGCW010000069.1:0-8345 GCF_035311605.1 Saliniramus sp. | reverse complement strand
CCTGTAACGGCTGGACCTTCTGGCATGCGGATCGGGCCGGTGAGCGTGTCTGCATCGACGTTTTTCGCGCGCAATTGCGCTCTTCAATGAGCGCGGCCTGAATAAGGGCGGAGTGAGCGCGCAACCTCAGCCGCGTGTCCTCCCCAGCGTGTCCGCCACCGCAGCCTCGCGCCGGCCCATCTCCCGCGCGCGCGGGATCGTGGTATCACATTCCGTCTGTTGTTCGAGCTCGGCGTTGAACTCCGCGCCGACGAGCAGGATCAGCGTCGAGATATAGGCCCACATCATCGCCGCCGCGATCGCGCCGAGCGAGCCGTAGGTCGCTGAATAATCCGCAAAATGTGCCATGTACCAGGAAAAGCCCGCCGAGGCGGCGACCCAGACCGTCGCGGCGGAGACAGAGCCGGGCGAGATCCAACGCCAGCGCGCCGGTGCGCGGCTCGGCCCGTAGCGATAGACGACGGCAATGCCGATATTGGCCACGATGAAGATCACGATGAGCGGCAGCACGGTGATGATCCAGCCTGCAAGCGGGCCGAGTGGGAGGAAGCTCAGGATGATCGGAATGGTGATGACGACGTTGACGAGCAATGCCGCGAAGATCAGTGCGCCGATGGTGAAGATCAGCGCCGTGCCGTAAAGGCTCAGATAAGAACGCGTTTCGCGCTCGCCATAGATGACGTTGAGCGCATCGAACAGGCGCAGGACGGCGTTATTGACCACATAGACGGCGATGGCGAAGGTCGTGGCGAAGGTCAGCCCGAGCGTGTCGGGCCGCTGATCGATCAGGCGAGCGAGCTCGTTATCCATCAGGTCGAGCATGGCTGGCGGCAGGAAGGCATCAAGATCAACCAGTTGGTCACGCAGCCGCGCCGGGTCGCCGACGAGGCCATAGAGCGACACTACCGCCGCGAGGGCGGGAACGATGGCGAAGATCATGAAAAACGCCGCGCCGGCCGCATTCGCGCTGACGCGGTCGTGGTTGAAGGCATTGGCGACGCGCCAGAAGACATCGACGTAACCACGAAAGGGAATGCCCAGCGGGGTCGACGCCTTGCGTCCGCGAGAGCGCTCACCCGCCCGTGTCCGGTTGAGCGTCTGGTTATCGTCACGCTTCAAATCTGCTGCTCCTGCAACCGAGCAAAATCACGATCAGGAGACAACGCAGAACGGCTCGACTTGTTCGAGCCGTCAGAAGAAGGTGAGGGCGCCATGCGCGACCGGAGGATCGGTGCGGTGATCCGGATAATGCGGGGTTCAGCGTCTTTCTTCGACGCGCTCGATGTCGCCTGATGCATCCGCATCACTCATATTGACGCCTGAGGCCACGACCGCGATGGTGATGGTCGCGAGGCATAAAAGCAGTGCCAGTGCGACCCGTCCCGTGGCGGCGTGGCGGCTGCGCTGATCAGGGACGCCAAACCGCTGATCGCGTGTTGTTCGCGCGGGAGCTTGCGATGCCTTATGAACAGATCCCTGCGATTGTCTGTTCGTCATCTTGCGCCTCTTGCCCCGTCCAGGTTCGTCGACTGGTCCATTCTGGTCGATCACGTTGGCGGCGGCCTGACATCAGCCCGCCTCGGCACCGCACGACCCGTCGAACCTCTATGCTCTCGAAGATTGCTACGAAAGGCCAAGCTTCGCGAGTCAGGAAGTTCGCTTACTTTTCGACCTGGTCGGGGGTCCATGTGTGAGATCTGCTGTTCTCTTAAAATCGGTTAATGAAAACGTACTTTGAATTGCAATTATCGTCAATATTCTCAGGGTCTTGTGCAATCATGCCGAAATCGCGGGTTACTCCAGGCGAAGCTTTCGAAACGAAATCATCGCATTCTGTCGCGTTTCACCCGGTCGATCCCAATATCTCTTGGCGATTTTGGGTCAAAAATCGGTTATTCCGGCGTTCTGCGACCCTTTGACCGACGCGCCGGATCACGCCGGATGCGTGCCTGAAATTGACGTAAAGTTAGGTTTCTGACGCGAATCAGCGCGCGGTTGCAGATTGTGCACGACACGACGATATATCCGCACAAGCACGTATGCTTCTCCGGCGATCGCGCGCAGCCTCTTCCGTCAGCGCGATGAGCCGCTATGTTGAGATTCGATGAGTGCGTTTTGCGGGGCGCGACACAAAAACGCGACGTCCCGCTTGCAAAGAAAGGCAAAGGCCCATGTCCGACGGCTTCAAACTTGATTTCGAATCACTGCAGATTCCCGCAAGCGGCGATCTTGTCCTGTGTGTCGGCGAAGATCTGGCACCGGGGCCCCAGGCGGCGCGCCTGCTCGGCGATTCGGTCGGGATCATCGCGCGCGCCGCGAAGGCCGAGAAGTTCAAGGGCAAGTTCAAATCGCTGATGACGATCACGGCGCCGGGTCAGCTCGATGTCGACCGGCTCGTCATTGTGGGTCTGGGCAAGCCGGTCGAGGCGGAAACGCCGGACTGGCCCGCCCTCGGCGCCGCGATCGCCGGCGCGACAGCGGGCCGCGAGGCGATGCTCGTGACCGAATTCCCCGGTTTTCAGGGTGACGATGCCGCGATTTCAGGGCTGGCGCTTGGGGCGCGACTGCGCGCCTATCGCTTCGACCACTACAAGTCGAAAAAGAAGGACGATGACGACGATGCGCCGAAGAAGGGCGGCAGGCTTACCCTTGCCGGCGCCGATCCGCAGGCGCTGAAGAAGGCGGCCAAGCAGAGCGCGGGCCTCGCCGACGGCGTCATGCTTGCACGCGATCTCGTCAACGAACCGGCCAACACGCTCGGCCCCGTCGAATTCGCCGAACGCGCCGCAGCACTTGAAAAGCTCGGGGTCGAGGTGGAAATTCTCGACGAGAAACAACTCGGCAAGATCGGCATGCGCGCACTGCTTGGTGTCGCACAGGGCTCGGAGCGCCCGGCGCGCGTGGCCATCATGCACTGGCAGGGCGCGAAGAAGAGCGAAAAGCCCGTCGCCTTCATCGGCAAGGGCGTGGTTTTCGACACGGGTGGCATCTCGATCAAGCCCGCTGGCGGCATGGAAGACATGAAGGGCGACATGGCCGGTGCCGCGACAGTTGTGGGACTGATGCACGCTTTGGCTGCACGCAAGGCGAAGGCGAATGTCATCGGCGCGATCGGGCTCGTCGAGAACATGCCCGACGGCAAGGCGCAGCGCCCCGGCGACATTGTTGAGACCCTTTCGGGCCAGACGGTCGAGATCATCAACACCGATGCCGAGGGGCGGCTCGTCCTGGCGGATCTGCTCAGCTATGTCGAAGACACCTATGAGCCGCAATTCATGATTGATCTCGCCACATTGACGGGTGCGATCATCGTGGCGCTCGGCAAGGATCATGCCGGTCTGTTCAGCAATGACGACGCCTTGTGCGAGAAACTCGGCGAAGCCGGTGGCGCGACGGGCGAGAAGGTCTGGCGTCTTCCGCTCGGCAAGGCCTATGACAAGCTGATCGATTCCAAATTCGCCGATATGAAAAATACCGGCGGACGCTATGGCGGCGCGATCACCGCCGCGCAATTCCTGCAGCGTTTCGTGAAGAACACGCCCTGGGCGCATCTCGACATCGCCGGTACCGGCATGGCGGCTGAAGCCAGCGACGTCAACAAGAGCTGGGGCTCGGGCTTCGGCGTGCGTCTGCTCGACCGGCTCGTCACCGATCATTACGAGAGCTGACGCGCGAATGCGTCATGCACCCGCGCTCCCGGGAGAGGGGGCGCGGGTTCAGCATTCCTCAATTCCTGTGTGTTATCACCCGGTGGAACTTGATGTTGCAACGGGTGTCCGGATTGGCAGGTCTGCGCAAGCTTCTGACGTCGATGACCTTCATCCTCCTGGTGATCCGCCTCGGCGGCGCGGGTGCGGGGTTCGGGACGCAACTCGTTCTGGCGCGCCTGCTCGCGCCGGAGGATCTTGGCCTGTTCTTCGCGGCGACATCGCTTGCCATCGTTGCGGCCACCGTTGTTTCCTTCGGCTATCCGGAGATCGCGCCGCGATTCATTGCGCGTTATCAGGAACGTGGACGTCCGGCCACACTCGCCGCGTTTCTGCATCAGGCCCATCGTGATTCCTTGCGTTTCAGCCTGTTTCTCGCCCTGCTGATCCTCGCCGCGGCGATGCTGTGGCCCGGCGCGACTGCGCAGGCGCGCAGCCTGTTTGCGATCACGGCGCTCTTCATGCCGATCCTCGCCCTGTTCAGCATCAATTCCGGCATCGCGCTGTCGCTGCGCGCCTTCTTCCTTGCTTATGGTCCTGAGACCTTCCTGCGTCCGGTGTTCTTCCTGGCGATCGTTGCGGGCATGATCCTGGTAGGCGCGAGCCCGGATGTGCGGATCGTTGTCATCTCGTTCTTCGCCTTGACCGGAATGCTTGCGGCAACGCAATGGCTGCTTTTGCGCGCGCGCCTGCCGCGGATCGCCGATGGGCGCGATCATGCGGACCGGCGGCTGGTCTCGCGTTGGCGCCGGGAGGGGGCGCCGCAGATTGCGGTGGGGATTTATACGCTGATCTTCGCCGATCTCGCGATTCTGCTGGCTGCGACGGTGCTCGAACCGGCGACGCTCGCCGCTTTCGGCATCGCGCTGAAGCTGGCGGTGCTGGTGGGATTCGGCGTGCAGGTGGCGCATCAGGTCATCCTTCCCGATCTTGCCGATGCCCGCGCCGCGCGGCGTCTGGGACGTACCAGCGATACCATGCGAGCCGCCGCCGCTTTCCCCATTGCCTTCACCCTGGCTGCTTTGATCGCGACGGCTCTGTTCGGCGACATGATCCTCGCCGTATTCCATCCGGATTTCGCGCAGGCACATTGGGTTCTGGTGCTGCTTGTCGCCTGTCAGGTTCTGCGCGCGCTTGCGGGGCCGGTGGTGCAGCTTCTGACGATCGCCGGTGCGCAGGTGTTCAACGCGCTCCTGTGCATCGCTTCGACGATCGTGCTGGCGCTCGGCAATTTCGCGCTGGTCCCGCCATTCGGATTGATGGGAGCCGGACTCGCCGTGCTCGTCGCCTGGCTGTTCTGGCTGGGCGGATCCGCGCTCGGGCTCTATCGCATTACCGGAATGCGGTGCGACATCATCGCATTGTTCGCCGGTACGCAACAGCCTGCATCGGCGCCACAGAATTCATGAACCGGCTCAATCGGCAAAACGCGACGGCGGTTGATCGATCATGAGATCAATGGTCAGGCCGAACGCCAGCAGCATCAGACAGGTCACGAAGACGAGCGGGCTCTTCAGGCGCGCGTAATGCGCATAAAAGCCAATTGCAAAAACGATCCCGACTGTAATCCATGTCGCCATGTCGCCCTCCTTTCACTGGATCAAGGGCAGAAACAAAGCGCGCGCTCATGTATACGATTCGCAATATGCCATTTTTCTTCTCTATCTGGCAATTAAACACGTAAGCATGGTAAAATTAATATGAATACCCGGATTTCAATCTGTATTGCGCTGCAGCAAGACTTGTTCGGCGCATGCGTGGCGGGCTTGACACACAGTCAGCTCCGGTCAATGTCCGGACGACGTTTACGGAAGGAGTCATGATGAGCGGAATTCGGGTGGGAATCGTCGGCCTCGGGGCAATCGGGCGCAAGCTCGCGCAGGCGCTGACGGAGGGGATCGACGGGCTGGAACTCTCCTGTGTCACCGTCGGCGGACGCGACAAGGCGCAGGCCTGGCTGAGCGAACACGGGATCGACTGCCCCATCGTCGCGATGGAGGATCTGCCCGCCCATTGCGACATTGCCGTCGAATGCGCCCCCGCCGCCGTGGTCGGCGATCTGTGCACGACCATGCTCGGTGCCGGCCGGAAGGTCATGATCCTCTCCGCCGGCGCCATTCTGCCGCGTCCCGAACTGGTCGAACTGGCGCGGGCGAAGGGCGGCCAGATCATCATCCCCACCGGAGCGCTTCTGGGCCTCGATGCGGTCAGCGCCGCCGCCGAGGGTCAGATCCGCTCAGTGCGCATGATCACGCGCAAACCGCCGCGTGGGCTCGCCGGGGCGCCGTATCTCGTCGAGAACGCCATTTCCGTCGAGGGTCTGAGCGAACCGCTTCTCGTCTTCAAGGGCAGCGCTGGTGAAGCGGCGCAGGGCTTCCCTGCCAATGTGAACGTCGCTGCAGCGCTGTCGCTGGCCGGTATCGGGCCGGACGCGACGACGATCGAGATCTGGGCCGATCCCGGCGTCACCCGCAATTGCCATCGCATCGAGGTTGATGCCGATTCCGCCTCGTTTTCCCTCGAGATCGAGAATATCCCTTCGGAGAATCCCAAGACCGGGCGGATCACCGCGCTCTCCGCGCTCGCGGCCCTGCGCAAGCTCGGCGCGCCCTTGCGGGTGGGGACCTGATCAGCGCCAGCCGATCTTGGCGAGGAAATCCCCCACGAGCGCGTTGAACAAGGCAGCGCGCTCGAAATAGACCGAGTGCCCGGTGGCTGGAACGCCGTGGACGCGCACATCCGGAATATGGCGCGCCACGGCGCGTATCCCCGCCGGCGCGATCACGATGTCGTCCTCGCCGGTGATCATCAGCACCGGGCAGGTAATGCGCGCGGCATCCTGCGGACCGCGTTTGCGCATGCTCCAGATCGCCGCGCGCACGGCTTCCTTGTCGAGGCCCGCATTGAGCCGGTCGATCATGCCATAGAGTTGATGCAGGGCGGGCTCTGCTTCGGCGAAGACCTCGCCGGTTGCGGGATGAACATTGTCCGCGAGCAGCTTTTCGCGTATCACCTCCCGCCTTGCATACCAGTCTGCCACATCCGGATCGTCGAGCTCGTCGAAGGAGAGTGATCCCGTCGTGCAGGCGAGCACCAGCCCGGCCAGCCGCTGCGGATGCGCGAGGGCCGTTTCGACCCCGGTCCAGCCGCCCATTGACTGGCCGATGAAGACGGCGTGCTCGATCTTCAGATGATCGAGGAGTGCGATCGCGTCGCCAGCATAGTCGCGCGGATCGGGCACGGCGCCGGGGCAGGTCGAGGGCGCAAAGCCGCGATGCGAGAAGGCGATGCAGGTGAAGCGCGAGGCGAAGGCCGGGATCTGCTGCCACCAGCTCAGGTGGTTGCCGCCCAGCCCATGGGCGAAGAGCAGGGCGGGGCCGCTCCCGGTCACCTCGTAATGGATCGTCGCGCCGTCGGGGCGCTCGAGGCGCCCGGTTCGGGTGGCGGGAAGGGTGGCATCACGCATCGTCGCTCTCCGGATCTGATCGGATGCGAGGCTGCCGCAGCGGCGCCGTCCACGCAATCGGGCATGCTGCCCTATCGGTAAGCGCAGCTTGCCCGATCGCGTGCGCACGCGATCAGCGGAAAGGCGGCTCGTCGAAGGAGCGCAGCTTGCGCGAATGCAGCGCCGTGCGCTGTCCGCGCAGGATTTCGAGGGTCTCGAGCCCGATCATCAGATGCTCACCGACAGCGCGCTGATAGAACGCGTTGGCGGCTCCCGGCAGCTTGATCTCGCCGTGGAGCGGTTTGTCGGAGACGCAGAGGAGCGTACCGTAGGGCACACGCAGGCGGAAACCCTGGGCGGCGATGGTGCCGCTCTCCATGTCGATGGCGATGGCGCGGGAGATGTTGAAGCGGCGTCGTTCCTGGCTCCAGCGCAGTTCCCAGTTGCGATCATCGTTGGTCACGACGGTGCCGGTGCGAAGACGCCCCTTGAGCGACTCGCCGCGCTCGCCGGTGACCTGCCCCGCCGCCTGCTGCAGGGCAATCTGGATCTCGGCCAGAGCCGGGATCGGGATATCGGGCGGGACCAGGCTGTCGAGAATACCGTCCTGGCGCAGATAGGCGTGGGCGAGAACGTAATCGCCGATGGTCTGAGACTGCCGCAAGCCGCCGCAATGCCCCACCATCAGCCAGCAATGCGGGCGCAGAACGGCGAGATGGTCGGTGATCGTCTTGGCGTTGGAGGGGCCGACGCCGATATTGACCAAAGTCGCGCCTTCGCCGCAGCCTTCGCGTCGCGTCAGATGATAGGCCGGCATCTGATGGCGATGCCAGGGTGATTGCGCCATCAGCGTTTCGGCATCCATCCGCGCAGCCTGTTCGCGCGTGACGCTGATGCCGCCCGGCATGACGAGCCGCTCATGCACGCTGTCATCGCGCCGCAATTCCTCCAGCGCCCATTGCACGAACTGGTCGACATAGCGGTGGTAATTGGTGAGCAGGATCCAGGGCTGGATGGCGCGCCAGTCGGTGCCGGTATAATGCACCAGCCGCCGCAAAGAGTAATCCACCCGTACCGCATCGAAGAGCGACAGCGGCCGCATTGCGTCGGCCGGCGCATCCCAGACGCTGTCGGCGATTTCGTCACCGACCTGGGTGAGATCGGGGATGGGGAAATGCTGGGCGAGTGCGCTG
>NZ_DATGCW010000068.1:0-16074 GCF_035311605.1 Saliniramus sp. | reverse complement strand
CGAAGTCTCGATATCGTCGCGCGCAATCCCGCGCGCTTCGAGCCGCGCCAGCGCCGCCTCCACCGCGTCATTGTTGGTATCGACAGCCTCGACGACCGTTTCCGCCCGCGTCATCACGGAGACGTGGATATTCGCGTAATCGGGCGCGCGCTCGACCGTGCCGGAACCGCTCACCACGATACGCCCCGCATCCGTCGTCTCGCTCGCACGCACCGGCGCGGCGAGCATCAGGAGGGCGAGGAGGATCGCCGCAATGGCAAGAGCTTCGCGAATCAGCCGGGTGCGTGGCTGCGGCGCTGGCATGGCGATACAGCGGCTGCGGAAATCACTGCGTTGCAGGGCGATGCGGCTGGTCATGGGGGGTGATCCTCGTTGCTTCAAGCGGAATCCGGCAAGGACGAAGCCGCATTTGGGGCGCAGATTGCGGCATCAGCGCGGCACCTCACGCGCCCACCACCGCCGTCGCCTCGATCTCGACGAGGGCTTCATCCTCGACGAGGCCGGCGACCTGAACCAGCGCCATGGCCGGGTAATGCGCGCCGATGACGTCGCGATAGGCGCGTCCGAGATCGCGCAGGCCGGATTTGTAGGCTCCGAGATCGGTAACATACCAGGTCAGCCGCACCAGATGCTGCGGCCCCGCATCACCCTCGGCGAGGATCGCCACGATATTCTCCAGCGTCTGACACACTTGCGGGATGAAGCCGTCGGCAAAGGTGCCTTGCGCGTTCCAGCCCACGACCCCGCCCGTCACGATGAGCCTGCCCTGCGCCATCATGCCGTTGGCATAGCCGCGCGGCACGGGCCAATCCGCCGGCTGGAGCACCTGCGGGCGCTCGGCACAGGCGGCGATCAGATCCTCACGCATCCCCACGGTCTCTCTCCCTCGTCTTTTCTCGTTACGCTTCGCGCGCCATTTCGCGCAAGGCGAAGCGTTGCAGTTTGCCGGTCTGGGTCTTGGGCAAGGCCTCGACGAAATCGATTCGGCGCGGATATTTATACGGCGCGATCTCGGCCTTGACGTGTTCCTGCAATGCCTTCGCCAGCTCCGGGCCCGGCTCCCAGCCCGCGCGCAGCACGATATAGGCCCTGACCACCATGCCGCGCTCTTCGTCTGGAGCGCCGACCACGCCCGTCTCCGCCACCGCCTCATGGGTCAGAAGCGCCGCCTCGACCTCGGGGCCGGCGATGTTGTAGCCGGAGGAGACGATCATGTCGTCGTTGCGCGCCTGATACCAGAAATACCCGTCTTCATCGATCAGATAGGAATCGCCGGTGACGTTCCATCCATTGATGACATATTGCGCCTGGCGCGTATCGTCGAGATAGCGGCAGCCTGTCGGGCCGCGCACGGCGAGACGCCCGACCGTACCGGGTGGCAGATCGGCGCCATCAGGCCCGATCACCTTGGCCTCATAGCCGGGAACGGGTTTGCCGGTGGCGCCGGGACGGATTTCGTCTTCGCGCGCGGCGATGAAGATATGCAGCATCTCGGTCGCACCGATCCCGTCCATCAGGCTGATCCCGGTTGCCGCCTTCCACGCATCGAAGGTCGCCTTCGGCAACGGCTCGCCAGCGGAGACGCATTTGCGCAGGCTCGACAGATCATGTGCGTCGCGTTTGTCGAGCATGGCGCGGTAGGCAGTGGGCGCGGTGAAGCAGACGCTCGCGCGGTATGTCTCGATCGCCGGCGCCAGCTCGTTCGGCCCGGCTTTCTCGAGCAGCACCGCCGAGGCGCCGATATGCAGCGGAAACAGCACGATCCCGCCCAGACCGAAGGTGAAGGCCAGCGGCGGTGAGCCGATGAAGCGGTCATCCGGCGTCGCGCGCAGGACGTTGCGGGCATAGGCATCGCAGATGGCGAGCATGTCACGGTGGACATGCATCGTGCCCTTGGGCACGCCCGTCGTACCCGAAGTGAAGGCGATCAGGCAGACGTCGTCGGCGGCCGTATCACAGGCCTCGAATTCCGGGCTCTCGCCCGCCATCATGGCTTCGAGCCCGTCATCGCCGTCACTGCCCCAACAGATGCAATGCCGCAGATGCGGCACGCCGGCGGCAGCCAGAGCGGCGGCCTTGTCCATTTCCTCGCGCAGCCTGGCATCGCACAGGGCGATGGCGATGCGCGCCTTTTCCAGCGGATAGGCGATCTCGCGGGCACGCAGCATCGGCATCGTCGCGACCACGATGCCGCCTGCCTTGATCACCGCGAAATAAACCGCGACCATCATCGCATTGTTGGCCGAGCGCAACAGCACACGCTCGCCAGGCACCAGACCGAGCCGGTTCACCAGCACATTGGCGATGCGATTTACCTTTTCATGCAGATCGCTGTAGCTCCATTGCGCCTGCGGCGTAATCAGGCAGGGCCTGTCCCCGCGCCCGGCGCGAATATGGCTGTCGAGGAAGGCATCGATACAGTTGAGCCGCTCGGGATAGGCGAGCTCGGGCCGCGTGAAGATGAAGTCCGGCCATTCCTCGCGCGGCGGCAGGTGGTCTTGCGCAAAACCGTCACGATGCGCAGAGTGGGTCATGGCGCGATCTCCTGGTGATTTGCGTGTGTGTGGGGGTGGAATGCCGGTTTCACGTCCGGATCATGCCGGCGTTCCCCTCTCCCTTGTGGAGAGGGGACAGGGGTGAGGGTTGGAACCACAACGCCTGCCTGGCGCACGCAATACCCTTCATGAAGGCCCCTCACCCCCTGCCCCTCTCCACGGAGGGAGAGGGGAGATTGCCCTGCATCACCCATCATCCACCTCCCGCAGCTTTCAAGGTCTCGCGGGCGATGACGAGTTTCTGGACCTCGCTGGCGCCTTCATAGATCCGCAGCGCCCGGACCTCGCGGTACAATTCCTCGACCTTGACGCCGGAGGTGACACCGAGGCCGCCGAAGATCTGGACCGCCTTGTCGATCACTGTCTGCGCCGATTCGGTGGCGTGGAGCTTGGCCATGGAAGCCTCGCGGGTGACACGGGGCGCGCCCTGGTCCCTGGTCCAGGCGGCGCGGTAGACGAGCAGCGCGGCGGCATCGACATCGAGGGCCATCTCGGCGAGCGCCGCCTGGGTCAGCGGCAGATTGCTCATCGGCGCGCCGAACAGATGCCGCCCGGTCGCCCGCCCGAGCGCTTCGTCGAGGGCGCGACGCGCCATGCCGAGTGCGGCCGCGCCGACGCTGGCGCGGAACACGTCGAGCGTTCCCATCGCCACCCTGAACCCGCCCCCGGCCTCGCCGATGCGGCTGCTCACCGGCACGCGGCAATTTTCGAACCGGATCCGCGCCAGCGGATGCGGGGCGATCACGTCGAGGCGCTCGGCGATCTCGAGGCCTGGCGTATCGGCATCGACGATGAAGGCGGATATGCCCTTCGCGCCAGGCGCCTCGCCGGTGCGGGCGAAGACCATGTAATGATCCGCGATGCCGCCATTGGAGATCCACGTCTTCTCGCCGTCGATGATATAGGCGTCATTGCCGTCGGCCCGTGCGGTGGTGGTCATAGCCGCCACATCGGAGCCTGCTTCCGCCTCCGATATCGCGAAAGCGGCGATGCGCTTGCCAGCTGCCACCGGGGGCAGGTAGTCCGCCTTTTGCTGCATCGTGCCGAACAGGCTGATCGGCCCGGTCCCGAGCCCCTGCATGGCGAAGGCGAAATCGGCAAGCCCTGCATGATAGGCCAGCCGCTCGCGCGCCAGACACAGGCTGCGCAGGTCGAAGCCCTGATCGGCAGGCGGTGCGGCGATATCCAGAAACCCCGCCTCGCCCAGAGCCGCGACGAACTTGCGGCAGGAGCCGTCGATATCATGGTGATCGACGAGTCGGGCGACCTTGGCCTGCGCCCAGGCATCGAGCCGGTCGAGCAGCTCGCCATGACGCGGCTCGAAGAACGGCCACGTGATGAAGCTGCGATCAGACATGGGCACTTCCCCGGGCTACCTCCCTCCCCTCAGGGGAGGGAACGAGGGTGGGGTGATTTCGCGCGAACGCGCGAAGGGGCGTCGGCATGGAGCGTGGCGTTTGATCCTTCAAGCGGATCGCTGTCACCCCACCCCTACTCCTCCCCTGAGGGGAGGGAATCAAGGTCGCGCGCTTCATGGAGGGCACCCCCATATCAATCCCCCTCGAAATTGGGCTGGCGCTTTTCGGCGAAGGCCTCGAAGGCGCGGCGGAAATCGTTTGTGGTCATGCACAGAGCCTGGGCGACGGCCTCGGCCTCGATCGCTTCCTCGACCGACATGGCCCATTCCATGGCGAGCATGCGCTTGGTCATGGTGTTGGCGTAGTTGGGGCCGGAGACGATCTCGGCGGCGAGGTCGGTCGCTTCCTTCATCAGGGCGTCGCCGACGACGATGCGTGAGAAGAAGCCCCATGAAACGCCTTCCTCGGCGCGCATGAAGCGGCCCGTATAGAGCAATTCACTGGCGCGCCCCTGGCCGATGATCCTCGGCAGGATGGCGCAGGCGCCCATGTCGCAGCCGGCGAGACCGACCTTGTTGAACAGAAAGGCCACCTTCGCCTTCTCGCCGGCAAGGCGGATGTCGCTCGCCATCGCCATGATCGCCCCGGCCCCGGCGCAGACGCCGTCCACGGCGGCAATGACGGGCTGCGGCGCGGCGCGCATCGCCTTGACCAACTCGCCGGTCATGCGGGTGAAGGAGGTGAGGTCGCGGGTGTTCATCCGGGTGAGCGGGCCGATGATCTCGAACACGTCGCCGCCGGAAGAGAAATTGCCACCGGCGCCGGTGACGATCACGGCCCCGATCGAATCGTCGTGCCCCAGCGCATGGAAGAAATCGGTGAGCTCGCGATAGCTGTCGAAGGTGAGCGGATTCTTCTTGTCGGGCCGGTCGAGGGTCACCGTCGCGATGCCGACCTCGACGGAGAGGCGGAAATGCTCTGGCTTGTAGCCCGCGACCGGCAGGGTCACCGGATTGGCGTAACGGGTCATCGATTGTCCTCCCGGTCTTCTTCTTCTGGCCGTGCGATCCCGGCGGAGACGGCGCGGCGGGTCGAGGCCTTGGCCTTGCCGAGCAGCGCCATCAATCCGTCGATCTCGCCTGCATCGAGATCGCCGAAGAAATCGGCGATCCAGGCCTCGTGCTCGGCGGCCATGGCGCGAAACGCCTCCCGGCCCTGCGGCGTCAGCGCCACCAGATGCGAGCGCCGGTCATGCGCCGCCTTGCGCCGGCTCAGATGCCCCGATTCGACAAGGCGCTCCACGAGGCCGGTGACGTTGCCGTTCGACACCATCATGCGCTGGGAGAGTTCCGACAGGGTAAGCCCCTGCGGCGCCCGGGCAAGCTGCGCCATCAGATCGAAACGCGGCAGCGTCACGTCGAAGCGCTCGCGCAGGCGCCGGCGAATCTCGCCCTCGATCATGGTCGAGCAGGTTAGCAGACGCAGCCACAGGCGCAGCTCTGCGGCATGTTCCGCCGGCGCCATGGCCGCGCCCGTCTCGTAATCGAGCGCCGGGGGCGCCTCCGCCCGTGCAGGATTGCGGTTCATGGTGAAACTCCGCGCGTCATGCTTCTCCTCCCGCGATCGCAATCGCCTGTCCCGTCACCGCACCGGCGCCATCCCCCGCGAGCCAGAGCGCGGCATCGGCCACCTCGCGCGGATCGACGAGGCGGCCCTGCGGATTGTGCCTGACGAAATCCGCGAGGGCTTCATCGTGCGAGCGCCCGGTCTTCGCCATCACCTTCTCGATGCCGCTCGCGACCATGTCGGTATCGGTGAAGCCGGGGCAGAGCGCATTGACGGTGACGCCCTTGCGCGCCGTCTCCAGCGCCAGCGCCCGCACCAGGCCGAGCGCGGCATGCTTGGCAGCGCAATAGGCGCTCACATAGGCGTAGCCCTTGAGTGCGGCGGTGGAGGCGACGACGATCACCCGCCCGAAGCCGCGTTCGGTCATTCCCGGCAGGACCGGGTGGATTGCATTGACCAGGCCGATCAGATTGACCTCGGTCATGGCGCGAAACTGCGCGGCATCGCTGCGCGCAAACGGTGCCGTCGTGGCCGCACCGGCATTGGCGACAAGGCAATCGATCGCTCCCCCCGCCGCGCCCGCTGCGGTGATCGCCTCCGCCATGGCGGCTTCGTCGGTGACGTCGGCGCTCATGGCGAAATCGGCCACGCCGGCGGCGAGCGCCGCGTCGAGGGCGACACGGTCGCGGCCCAGAATGCTGACGCGCATCCCCCGCTCACGGAAGGCGCCGGACATGGCGCGGCCGATGCCGCGCGCACCGCCCGTTACCAGAACGTGCCGGACGCTCATTGCCTGCTCCCTCTGCTGCGCCGCAGTTTCGGCCTGCATCGCGATCCCCTCGTTTGCGCAAGATCGGCAATCCCTCTGCAAAGCCTCTTGCGGGATTTCGCCGATTTGTTTTAAGCTTCAAATATTCAGGTTGCGAGGGGAGCCGTCAAGCCGCGTCGGAAGCCTTCTTCAAAGGCGAAGCCGGATCAGGAAAAAATGCAGAAGAAGCGCCGCCCATCGGGTGCCCGCGACAAGCGGGCCGAGAGAGGATTAAGCCGCGACAGACGGCGGGCAAAGGCGCATCATCCCGGCAAAAATACGCCGTGGGGCTTTTCCGACGCGCTTGCAGCGGTCAAACTGAGGGGAACGGGGCGCAACGACGCCACCGGCATAACTGGGAGATCGGGAGAATGAAGACCATCAAAGTGCTCGCCGGCG
This sequence comes from Saliniramus sp., assembly GCF_035311605.1. NCBI lineage: Bacteria > Pseudomonadati > Pseudomonadota > Alphaproteobacteria > Hyphomicrobiales > Salinarimonadaceae > Saliniramus > Saliniramus sp. The sequence goes on along the minus strand of NZ_DATGCW010000068.1, from coordinate 9,388 downwards.
CGACGCTCGCGCTCGGCATGGCGGCAGGCGCCGCCAAGGCCGATGAAGTGCGCATCGGGCTGATGTATACACTGTCGGGGCCGCCCGCCGCGCTCGGCGAACAGGCCCGTGACGGGTTTCTGCTCGCGGTGGAGCAGCTCGGCGGCCAGCTCGGCGGGCTCGACGCCGAAATCATCGTCGTCGATGACGAACTGAAACCCGATGTCGCGGTGACCCGCGCACGCGGCCTGATCGAACGCGACGACGTGCATTTCGTCGTCGGGCCGATCTTCTCGAACGTGGCGCAGGCGATCCAGCGCCCGATCGTCGAGGCTGACCGGATCCTGATCAGCTCCAATGCCGGCCCGTCGGATCTGGCCGGTGAGCAGTGCCATCCGAACTATTTCAACACCTCCTACCAGAACGATCAGGTGCACGAGGTGATGGGTGCGGTGGCCGAGCAGCGCGATTATGGCCGCGTCTTTCTGATGGCGCCGAACTACCAGGCGGGTCGCGATTCCATCTCCGGCTTCAAGCGCCATTTTACCGGCGAGGTCGTCGACGAGGTCTATGTGCCGCTCGGCCAGCTGGATTTCCAGGGCGAGCTGGCGCGCATCTCGGCGATGCAGCCCGATGCCGTTTTCACCTTCATGCCCGGCGGCATGGGCATCAATCTGGTGCGGCAATATTCACAGGCCGGCCTGACCGACCGCGTGCCCTTCCTCTCCGCCTTCACCGTGGACGAGACCAATCTGCCCGCGCAGCAGGCGGATGCGCTCGGCATGTATTCCGGCGCCACCTGGACGCCGGACATGGACACGCCCGGCAATGCGGAATTCGTCGCGGCCTTCGAGGAAGCCTATGAAAGGGTGCCGGCCATGTACGCCATGCAGGCCTATGACACGGCCATGCTGCTCGATGCGGCGATCGCCTCGCTCGACGGGGATCTTTCCGATCTCGAGGCGGTCCGTGAAGCCCTGCGCAACGCCGATTTCCCCTCGTTGCGCGGTGAATTCGCCTTCAACACCAACCAGCACCCGATCCAGAACTTCATTCTGGCGCAGGTGAACGAGCGCGAGGACGGTCTGTTCCAGACGGAATACGTCGAGACCGTCTTCGAGAATTACGGCGACGTCTATGCCGAGCTCTGCTCCATGGAGTGAGCGCGAACGGGGCGGCGGCTGTGCCTTGGGGCCCAGCCGTCGCCGGTCTTGCCGGGATGCGTGTGGCTTCGATGATTTGCCACGCACGCGCCCGGCTTCCCCCGAGAGCGTGACGGGTCACCCCCATGTATACGACGCTGATCGCCGTGCAGACCCTGAACGGGCTGCAGCTGGGCATCATCCTTTTTCTTATCGCCGCCGGGCTGACGCTCGTCTTCGGCGTGATGGATTTCATCAATCTCGCGCATGGCGTCCAGTACATGATCGGCGCCTATTTCGTCTTCACCTTCACGGCGCTGACGGGCTCGTTCACACTCGGTTTGCTGCTTGCCCTGCCGGCTGCACTGATCGTCGGCCTGATCCTCGAAGTACTGGTCTTTCGACACCTTTATGACCGCGACCATCTCGAGCAGGTGCTCGCCACTTTCGGCATCATCCTCTTTCTCAATCAGGGGGTGAAGGTGGTCTGGGGGGCGAGCCCGCTCTACGTGCCGGTGCCGGAATTGCTGCAGGGCTCGATCGAGATCTTCGAGGGTTTCTTCTATCCGGTCTACCGCCTCGCGATCATCGGGGCGGGGCTTGGCGTTGCGGCTCTGCTGTATTTTCTCGTGAGCTATACCCGCGCCGGCATGCTGGTGCGCGCCGGCGCCACCAATGCGCGGATGGTCTCGGCGCTGGGCATCGATATCCGCCGGCTGTTCATGGTGGTGTTCGGTTTCGGCGCGATGCTCGCGGGCTTTGCCGGGGCGATGGTGGCGCCGATTCTATCGGTCGAGCCGGGGATGGGCGACAACCTGCTGATTCTCGCCTTCGTGGTAATCGTGATCGGCGGCATCGGCTCGATTCGCGGCGCCTTCATCGCGGCGCTTCTGATCGGCCTCGTCGATACGCTCGGGCGGGGGTTTGCCGGCGACATCCTGCGCCTCGTGATGGATCCCAGCGCCGCCAGCCAGACGGGGCGGGCGATCGCGCCGATGCTGATCTACATCCTGATGGCGCTGGTCCTGATCTTCCGCCCCTCGGGGCTGTTTCCGGTCCGGCGGTGAGGCTCCCCATGCAACAGACCGCCCCCGCAAAACCGGCCAGCGAGACCGCGCCCGCAGCATCGGCGACGCCACTCCCTGTCGCGCGTTTTCGGCTCGCGCATGTGGCGGTGCCGTTCCTGCTCTTCGCCTTGTTTGCCATCCTGCCCGCTTTCGCTCAATTCGGAGCGGAGGGCTATATCCTGTCGCTGGTAATGCGGGTGATGATCTTCGCCATTGCCGCGATGTCGCTCGATCTTATTCTCGGCTACGGCGCCATGGTCTCCTTCGGCCATGCCGCCTTCATCGGAATCGGCGCCTATGGCGCGGGCATCCTGATGCAGCATGCGGTGGATGACTTCTTCATCCAGCTTGCCGCCGCGCTCGGCGGCTCGGCCGTTTTCGCATTAGTGACCGGCGCGTTGTCGCTGCGCACGAAGGGCGTATATTTCATCATGATCACGCTGGCTTTCGGGCAGATGGCGTTTTTCTTCTTCGTCTCGCTGGCCGCCTATGGCGGCGATGACGGGATGACCTTGCGGACCACCCCGCAGATCTTCGGCCAGGACTGGCTCGCGCACCGGCATTTTCTCTATTATCTCATTTTCGCCTGCATGCTCGGGGTCTATTTCCTCCTGCGTGCCATCGTGCGCTCGCGCTTCGGACGGGTGCTGCGCGGGGCGAAGGAGAATCCGGTACGCATGGCGGCCATCGGCTTCAACCCCTATCGCTTCCAGCTCGCCGCCTATGTCATCGCCGGGACGATCTGCGGGCTCTCGGGCTTCCTGCTGGCGCATCAGACCGAGTTCATTGCACCCGCCTTCATGACATGGCAGCGCTCAGGCGAGTTGATCGTGATGGTGGTTCTGGGCGGGATGGGCACGCTGCACGGCGCCATCATCGGCGCCGCCGCCTTCCTCATTCTCGAGGAGATGCTCTCGCGCATCACCCAGGACTGGAAGCTGATCTTCGGGCCCGTCCTCGTGCTGGTGGCGCTGTTTGCACGCGGGGGGATCATGGGCTTCCTGCGCAGATGGGGGCTGAAATGAGCCCGGTCCTGCAATTGCGCAACCTGCGCAAATCCTACGGTGCGCTGAAGGTCACCGACGATGTCTCGCTCGACGTCGCGCGCGGGGAGTTGCATGCGGTCATCGGCCCAAACGGCGCCGGCAAGACCACGCTGATCCACCAGATCAGCGGCATCGCTCCCTCCGATGAAGGACGCATTCTCTTCGAGGGTGAGGATGTCACCGCCCTCGCGATGCACCAGCGCGTGGCACGCGGGCTGGCGCGATCATTCCAGATCACCTCGATCCTGCCCGGCTTCACCGCTCTGGAGAACGTCGCCATGGCCGTACAGGCACGAACGGGCACGAGTTTCAGCTTTTTCGGCGATCCCGCGCGCGAGCAAGCGCTCACCATGCCCGCCATGGAAGCCCTGGCGATCGTCGATCTGGCAGCGCGCGCCGATATTCCCGCGGGCGAACTCTCGCATGGCGAAAAGCGCCAGCTCGAACTCGCCGTCGCGCTCGCCACGCAGCCAACAATGCTGCTCCTCGACGAGCCGCTGGCGGGGACCGGGCGCGAGGAATCCGAGCGCGTCGTGGCGACGCTCGAGAGCCTTAAAGTGCAATATACGATCCTCCTGATCGAGCACGACATGGAAGCGGTGTTCGCGCTGGCCGACCGGGTGAGCGTGCTGGTCTATGGCCGCATCATCGCATCGGGGCCGCCGGATCAGGTGCGCGCCGATCCGGAAGTGCGCAAGGCCTATCTCGGGGAGGAGGCGTGATGCTCAAAAGCTCTCCGATGCTCGAAGTCTCCGGCCTCCAGGCCTCCTACGGCCCGGCGCAGGTTCTTTTCGATATCGGCTTTTCGATCGGCGCAGGCGAAGTCGTCACCCTGCTGGGGCGCAACGGCATGGGCAAGACCACGACGGTCAACACCCTCCTCGGCATGGTACGCCCGCAGGGCGGGACGATCAGATTCGAGGGCAGGCCGATCCACGGATTGCCCTCCTACAAGGTGGCGCAATGCGGCATCGGGCTGGTGCCGGAGGGCCGCCAGATCTTCCCCACGCTCACGGTCGAGGAAAATCTGATCGCCACGGCGGCATCGCGTTTCGGCAAGCCGCGCTGGACGCTCGGCGAAGTCTACGATCTCTTCCCGCGCCTCGCCGAACGGCGGCGCAATCTGGGTTCGCAGCTCTCGGGCGGCGAGCAGCAGATGCTCGCGATCGGGCGTGCGCTGATGACCAATCCCAAGCTCCTCGTGCTCGACGAGGCGACGGAGGGGCTCGCACCGCTGATCCGCAGCGAGATCTGGGCCGTGCTGACGCGGCTCAAGGCCGAGCATCAGGCGATTCTCGTCATCGACAAGAACGTCGACGCGCTGGTAACATTCGCCGACCGGCATGTCGTCGTCGAGAAGGGCCGCGTCGCCTGGACGGGGACCAGTGCGGAACTCGCCGCCGACGACAGCGTGAAGGACCGTTTTCTGAACGTGTGAACCTCACACGGCCCCATATCCTGAAACTGCCGGCGCATAAACGAAAACCCCCGCTTCGCGAGAAGCGGGGGTTTGAACGGGCCGCATCGGCTGACGCGCATCAGCGCGGATAGCAAAGACCGTCGCGGGCGAGATAGTAACCCGTCGGGCAGCCGTCATTCGTCGGCGTCGTCGCCGCACCGACCACGGCGCCACTCGCCGCACCGATGGCACCGCCAATCAAGGCGCCGCGACCGCCGCCGGCTGCTGCGCCGATCGCCGCGCCACCGGCGCCACCGATCAGGGCGCCACCAGCTGCACGTTCGCCGGGGGTATTACAGGCTGCGACCGAAAGCGCGAGGCCCGCAGCAGCTACCAAAGCAAAGATTTTTTTCATGACTCCATCCCTGACCATTCAAGAGTTCGCAGCCTCCTCTGGGCTACCTCATTTGTAGCGTGAGTTCGCCCGAGATGAAACCCGGTCGTATTGGTTAAGTTCCCACGCATACTCCACTTATCGAGCCTGCCATGCAAAGCGGGTCATGGGAAGCCCTGATTCGCGAACGGCGACACCACCCCTTCGCGCATTTCGCCCTGCGCATCCGTTTTCACTTGACGCGGGCTCATCCCCTCTTCCACATCGCAACCCGGTCAGTCGGCCGGGCGGCCGCTCCCGCCTTGCGGGGGAGGAAAGTCCGGGCTCCATGGAAAGACGGTGCCGGATAACGTCCGGCGGGGGTGACCCCAGGGAAAGTGCCACAGAAAGCAGACCGCCATCGCGCGCGATGGCAAGGGTGAAAGGGTGCGGTAAGAGCGCACCGCGGACGCGGTAACGCGGACGGCACGGCAAACCCCACCGGGAGCAAAACCGAATAGGGACGACAAGCGGCGCGCCCCGGCGTGTCGCGGAGCACTTTCCGGCTCGTCGTCCGGGTTGGTTGCAGGAGGCGGTCGGCAACGACCGTCCCAGATGAATGGCCGCCACGTTCGCGGACCTGCGGGTCCGCGGGCCATACAGAACCCGGCTTACAGGCCGGCTGACCGGTTCGATCCGCGCCAAGGCTCTCGGCGCGAGGCGGGCTTCAGGCAATTACAGGAAGTTCACCAGCGAGAGCTGTGAAAGCAGCGAGGTCGTCTGGTAGCTCGCCTGCAGGCGCGTCTGCAGAGTCAGCAGCTTGGCCACGGTTTCTTCCGTATTGGTATCCTCGATCTCGCCGAGTTCGTTCTGCACCATGACCTGCGTCGCCTTGTGACGCTCCGCGGCCTCCGACATCGTGCTGGCAGCAACGCCGAGTTCCATGCCGATCTGGGCAATGCTCTGCTCGCCGCCCTGGGGCGTGAGGTTGTCGCGCACGCGGCTCATCATCGCCTCGAGCCGCTGGGTGCTGCCATCGCTGAAATCCGTGGCGGAGAGCGCCGCAAGCTGTGAGAGCAATTCCCGGAAACCGTCTTCATTGGCCTGCGACCCGATTCCGACCGTCTGGGTCTCGTCGATGCGCAAGGTCGCGGTGCCACGCGCCTGATCGGGATCCGCCGGATCCGAGCCGTTATACCAGTTCGCGGGATTGTTGAAATACTCCTGCGAGGCGAGGAGCGCGGATGCCGCCGTCAGCGCGGTCGAGGCCTCGCTTTCGAGCGCATCCTGCATGGCGCTCTCGATATTCTGGGCAACCTGGGCCGGCGTGCCACCGGTGACGAACTGTCCCGGCCCTGCGGTGGTCTCGGCAATCAGCGAGACCTCCCGGCTGGTGCCGTCGGGCAGGTCGAGAGTCAGGTTGATCCGCTCCCCGACGGCGGGGGACTGGTTCACGGTGAAGCTTGACGGCGGACCATCGGCGGCTGTGACGGAGGCCCCGCTGGAAGACGCTCCCGCAAGAGTGAATCCGGCAGAAGGATCCCCATCGGCGATCGTGACCGTCGCGCCTCCCCGGCTGACGGCGAGATGGCCGGTCCCGGCCACATCGTCAGCCGTCGCGCGCGTGGCAATCCCGGCGGTCACGCCCTGCATGATCGCATTGTAATTCGCCACCGGCTTCTCGTCATGCGCCCGACCGGCGAAGAGCGAGCGCCCCCCGAATTCCGCGTTGAGAAAGTCGATCGCGCCCTGGAGATTGGCCTGGGCCAGCATCTGCTCCTGGGGATTGGCCCCGGGGATGACCCTGGAAGCGGGCAGTGCGGAGATCGCTTTCGTATCGTTGGCGATCTTGTCGAGCCCTTCGATACTCTGCAACATCATCTTGAGGCGTGTATCGGCGCTCTTGATGCCCTGCTGCCAGGATTCCAGCCCGGAAACGCGGGCGCGCAGATCCAGCGCCTGCCCGCGCTTGATACCGAGTTCGCCATAACTGTCGGCACGGCGACCGGTGGTAAGCTGGCGCTCCAGATCGGCGCCCTGCTTGCGCATCTGTACGAACATGTCGGCAGTGCGGCGGCTGTCGACGGCGCCGGGGGCGAAAGGTGTCAGTGCCATGATCGGTCACTCCTCACATGCGCATCAACGTGTCCATCATCTCGCGCACGGCGGTGAGGACACGGGCATTGGCGCCATAGGCGGTCTGCAATTGCACGAGCTGCGACATTTCCTCGTCGATATTCACCCCGGAAACATCCCCGAAACGGCTCTCGATCGCGGCGAGCGCGACGCTCTGGCCTTCGTTGAGGCGTTGCGCCGTCTGCGCGTTGGCGCCCTGGGTCTCGACCACCCTGCGCGAGAAATCCATCACATTCGAGGTGTAGGGCGTGGCCATGCCGCCGATTCCGGCTTGCGGCGCGAATGACTGTCGCTGGCCCTCGAGATTGTCACGGATGGCCTGAATACGCGTCTGGTCCCCCGAAGGTGTTCCCGCCTCCATGCGGATCAGCAGCGCGGGATCGGCCTTGACGGCGCCGTTGACAGCCATGCGCTGTGCAAAACCCTGCAGCTGATCATTCGCACCGGTAAAGGCGCTGCCCGCATTGCCGCGATCGACGAAGAAGGGGAATTCGGGCACGCCGTCACCGATACCGCGCTGCGTATCCTCGACCGTATAGCGCGCACCGAGCAGATTGGCGCCTGCGGGCAAGCCGGTGATCTCCCAATCGCCACCGCCCAGATCATTGACCGTGACACCGGTAAAGCCGGCAGCGACGAATTCGGTCTGAAGGTCGGCGACGCTGGCCGGGTTGGGGATGGACAAACGGTTGAAGGCGCCGTCATTCATCAGCTCCACTGTCACCGCCTCGTCGGAGAAATCGGCACCGAAAGCGATCGTGTTGCCGGTGATCTCCGCCGGGCGATCACTGAAGGCACGGGCGAAGCCGGCGGCCATCTCGTCGAGCTGGCGCTGGGCCTGCGGGAGGATCTCGTCACGCATTTCGAGCGCCGCAGCGATCTCGCCGGACTGGAAGGCCCCGCCGGCGATCAGATCGAAGCGCGCACCCGAGCCGGTCTCGGCCCTGATCACGCCGACACCGGAATTGACGGGATCATAGGCGAGCCCGGAATCGAGCGCCGGGCGGCGGTCGAAGCTCAGTGTTGTGGGATTGACCCCGTCGAACAGCGTCTGGCCGCTGGGTGTGCGGATGATCACCGCGCTGTTGTCGCCTTTCTGGACCTCGATACCCATGAGACCGGAGAGCTCGTTGATCATGCGGTCGCGCTCGTCTTCCAAAGCTGCCGATCCGCCGCGAAAGCTCTCGGCCATGATCTGACTGTTGGTATCGGAGATACCCTGCAGGAGCTCATTGGCCCGCGTCACGGCGGCATCAATGCGCCCTTCGGCCTGGCTGCGCAGCTCCTGTACCCCGGTCGCCACGCTCGCCATGCGACCCGCGAGCGTCTCACCGGTGCTGAGAACACCGGCGCGCAGTGCGAAGCTCGACGGGTCGTCGGCAAGCGCGCCAAGCTTTTCATTGAAGGTGTTGACGGCGGAATCCAGCGACGAAGCCTCGCCCGGCGTACCGAACAGACGATCGAGCGCCGAGGCGAATTCCGCGCGGGTCTTGGCGTAGCCGGCACCGGATGTCTCCGTGCGCAATTGCTTGCCGAGCAGATCGTCCATCACGCGCTGGACCGGCCCGGCCTGGACACCGGCACCGCGCGGCCCGTTCAGGGTCTGCACCGGCTGGATGGTCTTGCGGGTATATCCGGCGGAATCAGCATTGGCGACGTTCTGCGCAACGAGATTCATGCCGGTCTGCGTCGTGCGCAAACCGGAAACAGCCGTACTGAGTGCCGACATCAACGACATGGCCCATACCTCCTGGGGGCTCGCCCGATCCATTTTCGGCTGCCGGATCGGGCAGAACCGGATTTCTTCCGGCAACCTTCATGCCAGCTTGGAAAGCTTGCGAAATCCTTGCATGGATTGAGGACATACCCGCTCGACCCGGCAGGAATCGCCGGGCGGGCCCGTTACAGGCGGCAAATTCTGCCGGGTGGGTTAATCGAGTATGAACGGCAACGCTCAGTCGCGCGGCTTCGGCGCGGCGTCATCCGGGCCGCTCTCCCGGGCAGGCTCGCGCGCCTCACCGCCGCGACCGACCAGATCGCCGGCAACATCGGAAAAGCGCGGCGCACGGGCGCCGATGAAGGGCATCGGGCGGCATACGGCAATGGCGGCGAGGCCGAAACGGGCGGTCATCGCCCCGTTGACCACGCCCTCGCCGAGCCGGGTCGAGAGCCGCGCGGCGAGGCCGTGGCCGACGAGTTGCTGGACCATGTCGTCGCCCATGGCGACGCCGCCCGTCACGGCGAGA
>NZ_DATGCW010000067.1:0-9154 GCF_035311605.1 Saliniramus sp. | reverse complement strand
ATTCTTTCAGTTGCATCGAGTAAAAGAAAGCAATGCCGGTTTTCAACCGTGGAGGGGCTATCGCATGGACGTCATCAGTTTCGTAAATATGAAAGGCGGAGTCGGCAAAACCACATTGGCGGTGAACGTCGCCGATGCCTTGAGTCGACGGCATGAAAAGCGAGTATTGCTAATCGACTTGGATCCGCAATTTAATGCCACTCAATGTCTTTACAGTGGCGAGGAATATGTGAGGAAGCGTGAGGCTGGAGAGCACACTATCGTTGATATTTTCAACGAGAACCCAGGGCCAAGTATAAGTCCTGTGAAGGGGGAAGTCACGAAGACTCCAACAAAATTAGAAGACGTTACGCCATGGTCCTACAAAGATAGGTTTGATGTAATACCGGGGGATCTTGAAGTATACCGAATTGAAATGGGCTCAGGACAGGGCAAAGAGCTTCGATTGAAGCGGTATTTAGAGAAGCTTGCTAAGAAAAATAAATACGATTTTGTGATAATTGACACACCACCGACGCCATCTCACTATATGTCAAGTGCTCTTCTGGCGTCTAAATACTATATTGTTCCTGTAAAACCTGAGCCTTTATCACGAGTTGGCATAGATCTTCTGAGAGCGGTTATCGGAAGGTGCTCGGAAAACCATGGCCATGACATTGAGTGTATTGGAGTGGTCTTGACGCTGGTCGACCGACGAACGAAGGTCTATACGGATGCGTCGAATTTCCTTGATAGAAATCGTGTTTGGCGAGATAAGCGCTATAAGCCAGATTTGCCGCATCGAACCGCAGTCGCTAGGGGGCAGGGTGAGCAATCCCTCATTCTTGATTTGCCGGGAGGGGCCGATGCGAAGCGTGCTCTGACATCAATCACTAGCGAGCTGCTCAAGAGAATTGAAAATGCATGAATCAGGTACATCGCGATCCGCTCGAAAAGGCTCGAAAAGGAATGATCCAAAGGCCTTGCTTCGCTTCTTGGAAGAAATGTCATGGCTCCTGTCAAGTTATGAAGACTTAGATTTTCGTGCCATCGGAAATTTGGCCGAGCAAATTGATAAAGCTAGTAAAGTAACATCTAGATTAAAGAATAAATCTATTGATAATGCTTCATCTGCAAGGTTGTTGACTGGTGTATTGCCAGCCCTCATGAAAGATGAAAATCTTTTTCCTAATAATGAAGACATCGTTGAGTTTAGCGAAATAGCACTTGGAATATCGATTCCAAGATGGCGAAAGAAATCAAAATTCGAGCTCATAGGACATGTTGTGTGTACTGCTGAACAGGCGGATCCCTTTAGACTGCAGCGTATATTAGTGGCATTAGATGGTGTCATTGATAATCATAAATCACGGCAGAACTTAGCTGATCAACGTGCCTCTGGTCTATCTTGGAACGAAGTAATCCAAGGCTTATTGGAGGGGTGACAGTGAAATCAATTGATGCTGATTTGCGTGAGATTGAAGATTTTATTGATAATCTTCAATTTAGCAGCAAGGATATTCGTAATCAAAAAATTCGCCCAGCGTTTAAGTCAGCGTACAAGCAGTTTAAGGCGGTTCTTATATGGAATAGTTTTCTTCAAAGGAAGGCGGATATCGATGATGAATTAAAATTATTTATTCGAGAGTGTACATCTGATCTATCTCACTCATTTTATTTATTTGTTCTCAATTTTTATAAACCGGCCCGTGTTCTGGCTCGTAGTTCAATAGAGAATTTTCTTAGGGCAACACTGATTCATAAGAGTGTAAATGTCTTTGAAATTAAGTCAGTATTTGAATTGTTTTCAAGTTCGAAAAATATGTTCTGTCAAGATCAAGATTTTCTGCGTCTGACGGCTGAAATTGAGTCTTTGTACGCTTCGTTGTGTAAAACCGTGCATTCAACAAAATTTGACTATATGTCACAAGTTACTTCGTTCGAAAATTTCTCGAAATTCAAAATTAGCTATGCAAATTCAGATATTTCAACATTGAGAAAACTATCTTCTTCTATAAATAAATCTTTATTCATAATTTTTAGATACAATATTAATGAAATGAATTACAAGAATTCCGATATTATACTTGACTCAATACCAAGAAGCATGAAGCGAAAGTCAATGTTACTTGGGGAATGATGCTTCTTCTAAAGGAAGTGTCTATCTAAATGTATTGTATATTTTTATTATGCGCCGAAATTAAAATTCGAAGCGAACAAATGATGTTGACGGCTTTCGACACCCCTTTACTCATCCACACCCCACCTCTTGACCCATCACGCATTCCCGCTAGAATCACAACCGAGCCGAGCAGGAGGATGCCCCCTCCCACCCGGCTCTGACCATCAGAAAAGGAAAGTTTTTCCAATGGCTGCAATCAGCGATACCAAAACCGCCCGCGTGGCGGAAGTGATCTCGGTATGTCCGGGTGTGATTCATGCAAGCGTCACGGTCCCGGCAGACGAAAGGGGGCTGGCATGAACCCCTTTTCCGGCAACAACCCTTCTTCGAACCATGAAGAAAACCACGGCCTGACCCCGGCAGACGCCGCCTGGCTCGCGCGCGTCTTCACCAAAGACGGCGTTCGCCGCTCACCCGCCGAAATCGCGCAGATGAAGGCGCTGCTCGAGGCCTGGTGCGCCGCATCGCCCGCAACTTCGCCCGCCGCATCGCCGGCTCTGCCGGACGAATCGCAGATCGCGCTCCTCGACATCACCGACGATCTCGGCCACCTGCGCGCCCTCTTCATCGCCCTCGACATGGCGCTCGCCGACATCCAGGACCGCGATTCCCGCAGCGCCCTGCGCACCCTCTCCGACACCATCCACACCCACCTGCAGGCGATCCGCGAGGATGTCGAGAACCTGCGCACCCCCCAGCCCCTCGCCGCCTGACGGGCTCGCGACCTCCCCTCTCCCTCGTGGAGAGGGGCCGGGGGTGAGGGGCGTGGATGAATAATCCCAGCGTTGATGACGGCTGCGGCCTTCATTTGCGCCCGCGCTTTAACCTGATGCGCCCCTCACCTTCAACCCCTCTCCACGGCGGGACAGGGGAGTTCCGGCGAGCGCTTCATGGAGGGGGTCTCTTGGCGCGGCGTTCAGTTCTTCTTGCGGAACGCGTCCAGGCTGACGACTTCGGCGCCGGGGGTCTTGTCCTCGGGGGCTTCCTCCGCCGACTCATCCGGATCGGCCTTCCCGGCATCGGCCTTCTCGGCATCTGACTTGTCGGCATCGCTCTTGTCGGCGGATTTGCCGGCGGTCTTTTTGGCGGGCCTGGATTTCGACGTGGATTTCGTCGCCTTTTTCGGCGCGTCCGGCGTCTCGCCCGCGCTCCCGGATTCTGCCGCCGCGCCGGATTCGCCGGCTGCTGCCGCCGGTTCGGCGGTATCGGGTTCGGAGCCGGCGCCGCGCAGGCTGCGGGCGGGGGCCGGGCCGGATGCGGGGCCGGATGCGGGGCGAAGCGTGGCGACGCCGTTATCGGCCTTGTCGCCCGCATCGCCCGAGCCGGACAGGGCAGGGGGATCCTGCAACTCGAATTTGAGGCCGAACTGCACGGAGGGGTCGAAGAAGCCGGTCAGCGCGTCAAACGGGATCAAAAGCCGCTCGGGCACGCCGGAGAAGGAAAGCCCGACTTCCAGCGCATGCTCGGTCACCGAAAGATCCCAGAACTGGTGCTGCAGCACGATCGTCATGTCCTGGGGGTATTTCTCGCGCATGCGCGTCGACAGGCGCACGCCGGGGAAATCGGTGCGGAAGGAGACGTAGAAATGATGCTCGCCGGGCAGCCCCTCGCGGGCGGCATCTCCCAGAACCTTGCGCACCACGCCCTTCAGGGCGTCCTGTACGAGGAGATCGTAGCGGATCAGGTCTTGCGTCATGGTTGTGTCCGGCGCTCGGCTGTTCGTACTGGGCTGGTATCGTGATCGCGCCCATTGATGCAATATGTGGCACGAAAGCGCCATAGGAAAGTGGGAATGAAGTGGAGGCTTCTGTTGCCAGGTGCCTCCGAACCCCGCCTGACGACGCTAACCGCCAGGACTTGGATCGGAATCCTTAAGCCGCATTACGCGGCCGCACGGACTTCCATAGCAGAGTTGTCATTCGCAACTACTGTTTTGGCCCGATAACGGCGGTACCATGCCGAGCAAAAGGTTGCCTTTTACGCCCCCGTCGATCCTGTTTCGCCCCCACCGAAACCCAGCTCTCGCGCTCTGGGCTTCGGTGGAGGCGCCGGGTACCGCCCCCGGGTCCGAAGGGTTTATTCTGACAATCGTTTATCGCCATAGTCGTCTTGCGACGACACTTCGAATATAGGCGCTCTCACCGCCCCGCGAAAGGGGGCGCGTGCGGTTTTCGTGGATCATCGCCGCAGCCCGTGCCGGAGTGCTTGCGGGGCGTGGGATTCGCGGCTAAGGCGTTGTTTCACGATGACAGACGCACAGCCCCGTTTCCCGCACCGCCACCTCCTCGGCATCGAGGGCCTCTCGCCGCTCGATATCAAGGCCTTGCTCGATCTCGCCGATGCGGCGGTCGATGTCTCGCGGCAGGTCGAGAAGAAGAAGGCGACCCTGCGCGGGCGCACGCAGATCAACCTGTTCTTCGAGCCCTCGACGCGCACGCAGGCCTCCTTCGAACTCGCGGGCAAGCGGCTGGGTGCCGATGTGATGAACATGTCGGTCGCGTCCTCCTCGGTGAAGAAGGGCGAGACCCTGATCGACACCGCCGCCACGCTCAACGCCATGCGGCCCGATCTGATCGTCGTGCGCCATGATGCGGCAGGCGCGGTCAACCTGCTGGCGCGCAAGGTCGATTGCTCGGTGATCAATGCCGGCGACGGCGCGCACGAGCATCCCACCCAGGCGCTGCTCGACGCGCTCACCATCCGCCGCAACAAGGGCACCATCGCCGGGCTCACCGTGGCGATCTGCGGCGATATCCTGCATTCGCGCGTGGCGCGCTCCAACATGATCCTGCTTGCCGTGATGGGCGCGCGGGTGCGCCTCGTCGCGCCCTCGACGCTCCTGCCCGCCGGGATCGCGCAACTCGGCTTCGAGACGTTCTCGCGCATGGAGGAGGGGCTGGCCGGGGCCGATATCGTGATGATGCTGCGCCTCCAGCGCGAGCGCATGAACGGCTCCTTCGTGCCCTCGGTGAAGGAATATTTCCGCTATTACGGGCTCGACCGCGAGAAGCTCGCCCTCGCCGCGCCGGATGCGCTGGTGATGCATCCCGGCCCGATGAATCGTGGCATCGAGATCGCCTCCGACGTCGCCGACGGGCCGCAATCGCTGATCCGCGAGCAGGTCGAGATGGGCGTGGCCGTGCGAATGGCCGTGCTCGAGGCGCTCGCGATGCATCTGCCCGGCAAGGCCTGATCCCGCCCGTCACGAAGCAACAGCCCCAGCGAGGCGACCATGTCGAACGCTCCCGTCATCCTCACCAATGCCCGCCTGATCGACCCGGCCACGGGCCGCGACGGGTTCGGCGCGCTGCGGATCGAGAACGCGGTGATCGCCGATATCGCCTGGGGCAGCTTCCCACAGGGGCCGGACGGTGCCGAGGTGGTCGATTGCGGCGGGGCTGTTCTGGCGCCGGGGCTGATCGACATGCGCGCCTTCGTCGGCGAGCCGGGAGCTGAACATCGCGAGACCTTCGCTTCGCTCAGCGCGGCGGCGGCGGCGGGCGGCGTCACCACCATCCTGACCATGCCCGATACCAGCCCGGTGGTGGATGATCCCGCGCTGGTCGATTACGTCCTGCGCCGCGCCCGCGATACGGCGCAGGTGCGCATCTACCCCGCGGCCGCGCTGACCAAGGGGCTCGCGGGCCATGAGATGACGGAGTTCGGCCTCCTCGGCGAGGCCGGCGCCATCGCCTTCACCGACGGCGCGAGGAGCGTCTCAAACGCGCGCGTCCTGCGCCGGGCCCTGCTCTATGCCCGCGATGCGGGAGCGCTTCTGATCAACCATTGCGAGGACGGCGATCTCGCCGGCGACGGGGTGATGAACGAGGGCGAATTCGCCACGCGGCTCGGCTTGCTCGGCATTCCCTGCGAGGCGGAGACGATTCCGCTCGAGCGCGACATGCGGCTCGTGCGCCTGACCGGCGGGCGCTATCACGCGGCGCTGGTCTCCTGTGCGGATTCCGTGGAGATCATCGATCGCGCGAAACAGGCCGGCCTTGCTGTAACCTGCGGCGTTTCGATCAACCACCTCACGCTCAACGAGAATGACATCGGCGACTACCGCACCTTCTGCAAACTCTCCCCGCCTCTGCGCCACGAGGATGAGCGGCTCGCCGTGATCGCCGCGCTCGCCGCCGGCACGATCGACGTCATCGTCTCCGATCACGATCCCCAGGATGTCGAGACCAAGCGGCTGCCCTTCGCCGAGGCGGCGAACGGGGCGGTCGGCGTCGAGACGATGCTTTCGGCAGCCCTGCGCCTGCATCATGCCGATGCAGTGCCGCTCGTGCGGCTGCTCCATGCCATGTCGACGCGCCCGGCGGAAATTCTCGGCATCCCGGGCGGGCGGCTGGAGATTGGTGGGCCGGCGGATCTGGTGCTGTTCGATCCCGACATGCCATACGTGCTGGACAAGGACGATCTGCACTCGCGCTCCAAGAACACGCCTTTCGACGAGGCCCGCCTCGAGGGGCAGGTGCTGCGCACCTATGTCGGCGGGGCTTGCGTGCATCGGCTCGAAGACTGATCATGCCAGATGAGACGGCGCACCCGTTTCCGGGGGAGGAGACATGCCTGAAACCATGAGCTGGGCGCTGGCTTGGCCCTATTTCCTGGCGGCGGGCCTGTTCGGCTATCTGCTCGGATCGATCCCCTTCGGCCTCGTCCTCACCCGTCTCGCGGGCCTCGACGACGTGCGCAAGATCGGCTCGGGCAATATCGGCACCACCAATGTGCTGCGCACCGGTCGCAAGGATCTCGCCGCCGCGACGCTCCTTCTGGATGCACTCAAGGGCACGGTTGCGGTGTGGGTCGCCTGGCAATGGGGGCCGAATACGGCGATACTCGCCGGTTTCGGTGCGTTTCTGGGACATTGCTATCCGGTCTGGCTGGGCTTTCGTGGTGGCAAGGGAGTCGCAACCTATATCGGCGTCCTGATCGGGCTCAACCTCTGGACGGCGCTGATCTTCTGCGGGTTCTGGCTTATCGTCGCTGCGACCACGCGCTATTCCTCCCTCTCTGCGCTCCTCGCCTCGCTCGCGGCGCCCGCCGCCCTGTTGTGGCTGGGAGAAGGACAGATGGTGGAACTTGCCATCTTGCTTACAATCCTGATTTGGTGGAAACATCGGGAAAACATTTCCAGATTGGTTGCGGGAAGTGAAAGCAGGATCGGCAAGAAGCGGGATGAACACGGCAATTCTGAGTGACGAACAGAGGATCGACTGGCTGCGTCTGATTCGCAGCGAGAATGTGGGGCCGCGCACCTTCCGTGCGCTGATCAACCGCTATGGCGGCGCGGCGAATGCGCTCGATGCCTTGCCTGATCTGGCGCGCAAGGGTGGTCGCAACGCCATCCGCATCGCCTCGCGTTCCCAGGTTCTGCGCGAGATGGAAGCCGCAGAACGGCTTGGCGCGCGCTTCATCGCCATGGGCGAGCCGGATTATCCCAAACCCCTGCATGCGGCCGATACCGCGCCGCCGATCATCTGCATGCGCGGGGATGCCGCCATCCTGCATCGTCCCGCTGTAGGCATTGTCGGGTCACGCAACGCCTCTGCCGCCGGGCTCACCTTCACGGGGAGGCTCGCGGGAGAATTGGGGGAGGCGGGTTTCACCGTTGTTTCGGGGCTTGCGCGCGGGATTGACACAGCCGCGCACAAGGCGGTGCCGGCACACACGATCGCGATCCTCGCCGGCGGGCATGATCGCATCTATCCTGCCCAGAACAAGGCGCTCTTGGAGCGCATCGTCGCGGAAGGCGGGGCGGCGATCTCGGAAATGCCACTCGGCTGGGAGCCGCGTGCCCGCGATTTCCCGCGCCGCAACCGCATCGTCTCGGCTCTGTCGCTGGGTGTCGTGGTGATCGAGGCGGCGCGGCGCTCGGGTTCGCTGATCACCGCGCGTTTCGCCATGGAGCAGGGCCGCGAGGTTTTCGCCGTTCCGGGCTCCCCGCTCGATCCGCGCGCGGAGGGGACCAATGATCTGATTCGTCAAGGTGCCAATCTCTGCGCGAGCGCCGAACATGTCGTCGAAACGCTGATGCCGCTGATCGATACCGATTGGGAAAGCCGAATAGAGGCGCGCGAGGAATTCGCCGGAGAGGATGTCGAGGATCTGTGGGACGAGCTCGATTTCCTTGATTTCGCCGAGCCGCTGATCACTCCGGTGCGCGCGCCGGTTCCGCCTGAAGAGCCGGATCGCGCGCAGGCCCTCGCTGATGCGCCGGATGACGGGGAAGCGCTTGCGCGCACGCCAGAGGCCGATCCGCGGCAGGTAATGCTCGATCTGCTCGGTCCCAGCCCGGTTTCCGTCGATGACCTGTCGCGGCAATCGGGGCTGCCCGTGCGGATCGTGCACAGCGTGCTGATGGAGCTCGAAATCGGCGGTCGGCTGGAGCGCCACGGCGGCAATGCGGTTGCGCTGCTGACCGGGTGAGCGGTCTGGCGTTTTGCGGAAAGCCGGATCCGGTCAGCTCTGATCGGATGGTGGCTGGCGCTCGCGGGCAGCTTTACCGGCTCGGCGCAAGGGCTGCGCCGCGTTCGCGGCTTCGGTGCGGGCCATTTCCAGAAAATAGCTGAGCAGGGGCAGATCTGCCCGGCGCGCCATCATGCTCAGTTCCGCACTGAGCGCCGCGATATAGCGTGCGGTTTCGAGTTGATCCGGTCCCTCGGACGTCGTTTGACGCGCCGTATTGTCCGAATCCTGATTCTTGCGCTTTGGCAAAGGCATGCATGACCCCGAGGCTCGAACCGCCGGCAGCGCGGCATTGCGCGTGACCAGTCGCTTTGCAACCTATATTAGATGCAAATCAACTTACATCAAAAAGTTGCATTATGTCGACGGTTTTTCACGCGGTTGTGCAAAATTCTGAATTGTGCGTGTGCAGCTGTCAGGCGATCAGAAGTGTTATCATAATCGGCATTGTCAGAATCGCCAGAAGTGTCTGCAGCGTAATGATCTCCGCCATCAAAGGCGCGTCGCCCCCCATCTGCT
>NZ_DATGCW010000066.1:0-3068 GCF_035311605.1 Saliniramus sp. | reverse complement strand
TGCTTCTCGCAGACCGCGCGCATGGCCCCGTGAAAGGCCTGCGCATCATGATCCTCCTGCACGCGCCGGCGATCGAGCACCGGGGTGAGATCGGCCCCGCCCCCGAACCAGGGCTTCGTGGTCACGACGAAGCGGGTATTCATGTGCACCGTCGGCGCATGCGGGTTCCAGGGATGGGCGATCAGCGAAATGCCCGAGGCCCAGAAGCGCGGATCCGTATCGGAACCGGGGATCTGCCCGCGGAATTCCGGCGCGAATTCGCCGTGCACGGTTGAGATATGGACGCCCACCTTCTCGAAGACTCGCCCCTTCATCATCGACATGACGCCGCCGCCGCCCTTGGCGCCGGAATGATCCTTGCGCTCCCAGGGCGTGCGCTCAAAGCGCCCGGGCCCCTCGGCTTCCGGGAAGAATGGCCCCTCGGCCTCCGCCTCGATCGCCTCGAAAGCGGCGCAGATGCGGTCGCGCAGGGCCGCGCACCAGACGGGCATGTCCTGCTGAAGCCGTGTAACCGTGTCTTCGTCCTGCATGGTGAGCCTTTCCTTGCATATCCACCTTTTGCCTACAGGAGCCGCTGGCATCATGACAAGGTGGCGCGCGGGTCTTCGAGGGGTGACGAATTGGCAGTGGAGAAGCCGGGGACTGCGCTGGTCGTGAGCCGGCGGGCGCGTTATTCAGAACGGTGATGCACGGACATGCAATGCGTTTGCCTCGCGCCGTGCGTGCGCTAGAAGCACAAAGTCAGGCGCGTGGCGCGAATCAGCAGCACCCGGACCGCAGCCCGCTATCGGGTTGCACGGTGGAGCAAGGGCGAGAGCGAGCGGATAATGAGCAAAGCGGATCTGTTCGGTGGCGCGGCCGCGAAGGCGCAGGACGAGGCGGCTGATGCGCGCGCACCGGCTGCAGCCACGCGCGCCGCAAAGAAACGCGCCGCGCAGAATCACGCTCCTGAAGGAACCATGGGCGAAGCGGGCTACAATGCCGCGACGATCGAGGTCCTGGAAGGCCTCGAACCGGTGCGCCGGCGCCCGGGCATGTATATCGGCGGCACCGACGAGAAGGCGCTGCACCATCTCTTCGCCGAAGTCATCGACAACGCCATGGACGAGGCCGTGGCAGGGCACGCCAGTTTCATCGATGTCGAGGTCGAGTCTGACGGCTTTCTGACCGTTACCGATAACGGGCGCGGCATCCCCGTCGATCCGCATCCAAAGTTCCCCGACAAATCCGCGCTGGAAGTGATTCTGACCACCCTGCATGCGGGCGGCAAGTTTGATTCCAAGGTCTACGAAACCTCCGGCGGCCTGCACGGCGTCGGCGTCTCGGTGGTCAACGCCCTGTCGGAGCGGCTCGAGGTCGAGGTGGCCCGCGGGCAGATGCTCTATCGCCAGATCTTCGAGCGCGGCCACGCGGTGACCCCGCTTGAGACCGTCGGCAAGGTGCATAACCGGCGCGGCACGAGAGTGCGCTTCAAGCCGGATGCGCAGATTTTCGGCGCCCATGGCGCGACGTTTTCGCCCGCGCGGCTGCTGCGCATGACGCGCTCGAAGGCCTATCTCTTCGGCGGTGTCGAGATCCGCTGGCATTGTGCGCCCGAGCTCGCCGGCGAGACTGTCGCTGCCGAGGCAGTGTTCAAGTATCCCGACGGGCTCAAGGATTATCTCGCCAGCGAGATCGCGGGCAAGGAGCTCGTCGCCGATCAGATCTTCGCCGGCAAGATCAGGAAGCCCGGCGGCCACGGCTCGCTGGAATGGGCCATCGCCTGGCTGGGCGGGGTCGAGGACGGATTTTCCTCCTCCTATTGCAATACCATACCGACGCCTGAGGGCGGCACGCATGAGAGCGGCATGCGCATGGCGCTGCTGCGCGGCCTGCGCGACCATGCCGAGCGGGTCAACCAGTCCAAGCGCATGGCGCAGGTCAATGCCGATGACGTGATGACCACCTGCGCGGCCATGCTCTCGGTCTTCATCCGCGAGCCGGAATTCCAGGGCCAGACCAAGGACAAGCTCGCCACGCTGGAAGCCTCACGCATCGTCGAGAACGCCATCCGCGACGCCTTCGACCACTGGCTCGCCGCCTCCCCCAACCAGGCCGCCCGCCTGATCGACTGGGTGGTGGATCGCGCCGAGGAGCGGCTGCGCCGGCGCAAGGAGAAGGAAGTCGCGCGCAAGACCGCGACACGCAAGCTGCGTCTTCCCGGCAAGCTCGCCGATTGCACCAATGCGGGTGCGGCAGGCTCCGAACTCTTCATCGTCGAGGGTGATTCAGCCGGCGGCTCGGCCAAGCAGGGTCGTGATCGCGGCTATCAGGCGATCCTGCCCCTGCGCGGCAAGATCCTCAACGTCGCCTCCGCCGGACGCGACAAGCTCGCCGCGAACCAGCAGCTCGGGGATATCGTCCAGGCGCTGGGCTGCGGCACCGGCGCGCAATACCGCGACGAGGATCTGCGCTACGACAAGGTCATCATCATGACCGATGCCGATGTCGACGGCGCGCATATCGCGTCACTGCTGATCACCTTCTTCTACCGGCAGATGCCCAGACTGATCGACAAGGGGCATCTCTATCTGGCCATCCCGCCGCTCTACAAGCTCACCCACGGCGCCAAGACCGTCTATGCGCATGACGATGCTCACAAGGACGCGCTGATCAAGAGCGCGTTCAAGGCCAATGCCAAGGTCGAGGTGAGCCGCTTCAAGGGGCTCGGCGAGATGATGCCGGCACAGCTCAAGGAAACCACCATGCATCCGGAGAAGCGCACGCTCCTGCGCGTCGCCGTGCATGGAGACGACCGCGAGGCCACCGGCGATGCAATCGAACGGCTGATGGGCAACAAGCCCGAAGCCCGCTTCAGCTTCATCCAGGACCGCGCCGCCTTCGCCACCGATCTCGACCTGGATATCTGAGCAGGAGAAGCGGGGCTTTACGCCCCGCCCCCGGTTACGCCAGCCCGCGCTTCTCCAGCAATGGCCCGACATCAGGCAACCGGTCGCGGAAACCGCGGTACGCATCTTCCGGATCGCGCAGATTGCCCGCCGCGTAGATGAAATCATGCAGCCGCTGGG
>NZ_DATGCW010000065.1:0-2153 GCF_035311605.1 Saliniramus sp. | reverse complement strand
GATGCACAGCCCTGGGACACGTGGATCCTGGTCGGCGTGGCGGTGATCGTGGTCTGGTGGAACCGCAAGACCATGTTCAGCCGCGATGGCGCGGTGACTGCGGTGATCCCGGAGACACGCGAAACCACATTGCGGGCAGCGGGATAACGCGATGCCTCGACCCTTTCGCCCGGGCCCCTTGCTCGCCACGGCTTGCCTCATGGCCGCCACTCTCATGACCCTGATCGCAGCCGGCCTCACGGCGCCGGCGTGGGCACAGGAGGACCGGCTCGCGGCGGTGCTGGACGATTTCCACGCACGCTATGGCTTTCCGGGGGCCACGGCGGCGATATCCCTGCCGGACGGCACAATGGTGACGGCGGCCACCGGTCTTGCCGATGTCGAGAATGGGCGCGCCATGACGCCGCAGACGCCGATGCTGGCGGCGAGCATCGGCAAGAGCTTCGTGGCCGCCACGGTGCTGGCGCTGGAAAGCGAGGGGTCTCTCTCGCGCGATGATCTGCTATCGGCCCATCTCGGAGAGCGCCCATGGTTCGAGAGGCTGCCCAATGCGGACAGCATCACCATCAATCACCTCCTGCGCCATACGGCCGGGCTGCCGGACCATGTGCGTCTGCCCGAATTCAAGGCGAACTGGTCGCGGCTGACGGCGCGCGAAGGCGCGTTCAATCCCGAGGATCTGGTGGTCTTCATCGCCGGACGGGATCCGCTCTTCGAGGCCGGGCGCGCCTGGGCCTACAGCGATAGCGGCTATGTCCTGCTTGGTCTGTTGATCGAAGACGTGACCGGGCAGCCTTGGCACGAGGCCGTTCGTGTGCGGTTTCTGGAACCGCTCGGCCTCGCCGGAACCATCCCGTCGGACCGCCCCGATCTGCCTGGACTCGCGATCGGCTACGTCGCCCGTGAGAACCCGTTCGGCATGCCTGCGCGCACCGCCGATGCGCAAGGCCGACTGCTGTGGAACCCGGTTGTGGAGTATACCGGCGGCGGTTTCGCCTCGACATCGACCGATCTGGCGCGTTGGGGGCATGCCCTGTTCGGTGGCGAGGCCATGGGAACACCTTATCTGGAGCGGCTGCTCGATGGTGTGCGGGTCGAACCCGATGCTCCCGGCTTGTGCTACGGCGCGGGTGTGGCGATCTACCAGGAAACGCAGCATGGTCCGGTTTATGGTCATGGCGGCTGGATCCCCGGTTACGTGGCCAGCCTGCGCCATTATGCCGATTACGGGACCACCATCGCCTTTCAGATCAACACCGATATCGGTATCACGGACGATACCAGCACGCTCGTGCCTGCATTGGAAACCGCGCTTGCCGATCTCGCGATCTCCATGCTTCACTGAGACCGCGCGCGATCCGTAGCGTCCGCTTGCGCCTCGCTCACCACAGGATTGTGAGGCCCCGCGCTCCGCCATTGATGCTCGCGGGCTTGCCTTTCGGAAAACGAATCGCGGTCACATCGGCGCGGAAGAAGGGAAAATAGGCATCGGTCCCGAACATGTTGCCGGCTTCGACCCGGAACGGCAGGCGGTAGCCCTCCACCTCACGGAAATCCGACATGACGGCACCGAACGGCTGCAATCTGTGCGCCTTGTCCGGGTTCGCGTTACTCCAGCGCTGGAAGGCAACCCGGACGGGTCGTCCCTCCTGATCGACCGTAACATCGACAGCCTGTGAGAGCGCATCCTGCGTGACGGTCACGCGGGCGGTGTCCGCGCCCACGGATTCCCATGTGACGCCCGGCCCGGGCAGCAGCGCAGCGGGTGCCCATATCGTGGCCTCGCCGACATGGCGCCCGAAGGCCGAGCGCGCATGGTCCCGGTCTCCGCCGAGCCGCGCCACCGGAATCAATCCGAAAATCCGGAAGCGCGTCCAATCGCCGGAATCCGATCCGGACACCGGCATGCCGCCGCGCGTGCGCATGACCCAGACGAAGCCATCCGGAGTAGCCAGGATCTGGCGCGCCTCCATCGGCTGGTAGCGCGGGTCGTCCCTGGTGCCGAGGCTGAACTGCCCGCGCATGTCGATCTCGGCCACCGGCCAGAGCGGCGTGCCGCGCCGGATCGCGAAGGCGAAATATCTCCGGGCGGGCTCGGGCAGAGCCGCGACCATCGCCGGATCGAATGGCACCGGCACGCCGGGCTGGCACGC
>NZ_DATGCW010000064.1:0-5247 GCF_035311605.1 Saliniramus sp. | reverse complement strand
GACTATCGCAATCTGATGGTCGACTACATGGCCCATTCCGAGGCCGCGCAGCTGGCTGCGCGTAACCTCGACTTCACCTATGGCGGTTCGGGCCGCTAATGACACGACCGGCGGGTGCCCTCAGAGCACCCGCCGCCTTTGCGACGGGGCGGAGACGGGATATGACGCGCATCGCCGATGCACTGGACTGGATCAACCGGATCGTCGGCAATGTCGTGATGTGGTTCGCCCTGGCGATGGTGCTCCTGCAATTCGCTCTGGTGATCCTGCGCTACGTTTTTGGCATCGCCTCGATCTTCGCCGGCGAGGGCGTGCTCTATCTGCATGCCGGCCTTTTCATGCTGGGTGCGGGTTACACGTTGCTGCTTCAGGGACATGTCCGGGTCGATATCTTCTATGCCCGCCGCTCCCGACGCGGACAGGCGCTGATCGACGTCTTCGGGCATCTGGCGCTGCTTGGCCCTTCACTGATCATCCTGCTCTACTGGTCGTGGCCGATGGTGCGCCGTTCCTGGGCAATCCTCGAGGGGCCGATATCGGTCGGCGGCATCCCTGCTTCCTTTCTTTTGAAATCCCTCGTCCCGGCATTCTGCGTGCTGCTCCTGATCCAGGGTTTCTCCGCCCTGATCCGCGATCTGATCCGGCTGCGGGAGGGCCCCGATGCCGCTTGATCTGATCATGTTCGCCGCGCTGATCGTGGTGATCCTGCTCGGCTATCCTGTCGCGTTTTCCATTGCCGGCGTCGCCACCGCCTTCGCGCTCATCGGCTGGTGGCTCGATGTTTTCTCCATCGGGATGATGGGTGCGCTCGGCCAGCGTTTCTTTGGCATCATGACCAATCCGGTCCTGACCGCGATCCCGCTCTTCGTGCTGATGGGGGTGGTGCTGGAGAAGTCGCGCATCGCGGAGGATCTGCTCGAGACGATGGGGCGGTTGTTCGGAGCCGTGCGCGGCGGACTCGGCGTCTCGGTGATGCTGGTGGGCGCGCTGCTGGCCGCCTCGACGGGAATCGTCGGCGCGACCGTCGTGGCCATGGGCCTGATCGCGCTGCCGGCCATGCTGCGCAACGGCTACAATCCGCGCCTCGCCGCCGGTTCCGTCTGCACGGCGGGAACGCTCGGCCAGATCATCCCGCCCTCGACCCTGCTGATCATCCTCGCCGAGGTGATGTCCTCCGCCTTCCAGCAGGCGCAATTCGCCATGGGGCGCTTTACCGTCGAGACAATTTCCGTGGGCCAGACCTTCGCCGCGGCGCTGGTTCCCGGCCTGATTATGGTGGCGATCTATATCCTCTACATCCTGGGCAGGGCCTTCCTCGTACCCGGCGATGCGCCGGCCATGCAGCGCCCGGAGAAATCCGTGAGCCATGCCGAAGTCTTCGGCGCCATCGCACCGCCCATCCTCCTGATCATCGCGGTGCTGGGCGCGATCCTCGGCGGCATCGCCTCGCCCAACGAGGCGGCCAGTGTCGGCGCTGTCGGGGCGATACTGCTCGCCGGCTACAGACAGGGCGCGCCGCGCTGGCTGATCCTGACCGGCGCCGCGGCGCTCGGGCTGCTCGCGGTGGCGGCGGGATTGCAGCCTGTGCGGTTGCAGCGTTCGGATGCCGGCGCGCTCGAATATGCGCTCGGCATGCTCTATGCGGGACTGGTGCTGATCGGCCTCGCAGCGGTGATCGCCGCCCTACAGAGTCTCATGCGCCAACGCATCATGGTGGCTGCCATGCGGCAGACGCTGGTCGTGACGGCGATGATCTTCGCCACCATCCTGATGGCGTCCTTCTTCAGTCTCGTCTTCGTCGGACTTGGTGGCGAGCACCGGGTCGCGGCGATCCTGGAGAGCCTTCCAGGCGGGCCGACGGGGGCGCTGATCTTCGCCATGCTGTTCATCTTCGTGCTCGGCTTCTTCCTCGATTTCGTCGAGATCTCGGTGATCCTGCTGCCGCTCCTGATCCCGCCGCTGATCCTGATGGGGCACGATCCGATCTGGCTGGCGGTGCTGATCGCGATCAACCTGCAGACCTCCTTCCTGACGCCGCCCTTCGGCTTCTCACTGTTCTACCTTCGCGGCGCGGCGCCGAAGGAGGTGACCACGGGCATGATCTATCAAGGCGTCGCCCCCTTCATCCTGCTTCAGGCGCTCGCCATCGCGCTGATCTGGCTGGCGCCGCCGGTGGCCACCTGGCTCCCGCGCGCCTTGTTCTGAGGGGCGGGACCAGTCCCATGCCGGGTATCATCCCGTAATCCCCGGTCGGACGCAGATACTGGCATATCGGGCGCTGAGCAGACCCGACCTGATCGCCGGCGCACGGGCCGACATGCTGGCCCCGTTACGGTTATCTGATGCACAGCCGGAAAGCGACCGAGGCTGCGCGCATCCATCGCAACGCGGTGGGCCGATGCTGCAGAAGTCCACGGAGCGCCCTCAGGCTGCCGGCTCCTCGTCTGCGCCCGATCCCGTGGCCTCCCGCGGAACGTCAAAGCTGAGCATGGCGCGGGTGCCGGTATGGCTGGGGTCGAAATGGATCTCGGTCTTGAGATTGGCCGCCATCGCCTTGACGATCCGGGTGCCCAGCCCGCTGCCCTGCGGGGGGCCGGCGATGTCGAAACCGACCCCGTCATCCTCGACGACAAGGCGGATGCGCGCTTCGTCCTCGCGCTGCAGGAAGACCCTGATTTCGCCGGGGGCGTCTTCCGGATAGGCGTATTTGGTGGCATTGGTGACGAGTTCCACCACGATGACTCCGAGTGAAATCGCTTGATCGGTCGGTGCCTCGATCGGCTCTGCCATCACGCGCAGGGTCTCATGCGTGCCCGATGCCCGCATGGCCTGCCCGAGCTCCTGGATCAGGCCGGTGAGATAGGCGTCGAGCTCGACCCGGCGCACATCCCGCGAGGTATAGAGCCGCCGGTGGACCTGCGAGATCGCGGCGATGCGCGTCTGCGTCTCGACCAGCGCATCGCGGGCGGGGCCTTCCGGCACGATGCCCTTCTGCATGGTGACGAGGGAGGCCACCAGCTGCAGCGAATTCGCCACGCGGTGATTGACCTCACGCAGGAGCATCTCGGCGCGGTCGCGCTGCTCGCGCACCTCCTGTTCGGCGCGTTCCTTGGCGCGGCGCACGCATTCCTGCTCCAGCGCCTGGCGGACCGAGGCGCCGAGCAGATCAAAGAAGGCGCCGCCGACATCCTTGACGATGTAATCCGCCGCGCCGTTCTTCAAGGCCGCAACGGCGATGCGCCCCTCATCCGCGCCGGTGACGTAGATGACCGGCGCCGGGGCGGGCATGGCCCGGATTTCCTGCAGGACGTCAAGCCCTTCCTTGCCGGGCATGAAGTGGTCGAGGGCGACGACGTCGAAGCGGTCCTGCGTCAGCTGCGCGAGCCCCGCATCCCCGCCTTCGGCAAAGGTCACCTCCATCCCCTGGCGCGTCAGGGCGCGTGCGACAAGACGCCCGAAAGCGGGATCATCGTCGATATAGAGCACCCGGACCCTCTTGTCGGCGCCCATGCCATCAGCCCTCCGGCACCTGCATGACGGAGAGGAAGAGGCCGAGCTGGCGGATCGCTGTCGCGAAGGTATCGTACTCGACCGGCTTGGTGATGTAGACATTGCAGCCCAGATCGTAGCAGCGATGGATCTCGGTCTGATCGTCGGTGGTGGTGAGCACGATCACCGGCGCACGCCTGGTCGACTCGTTCTGCTTGATGCGTGCCAGAATATCCGTGCCGCTCATGTCGGGCAGGTTGAGATCGAGCAGCACCAGAAGCGGCCCCTGGCCACGCGTTTCCGGTGTCTCCAGATGCCGCAGGGCGCTGGTTCCGTCGAGGAAATGCAGGATCTCGTTATTGACGCCGGCACGGCGCACGTTCTTCTCGATCAGGCGCGCATGGCCTTCGTCGTCCTCGATCATGATGATGGTCACGGGCAGGGCACTCATGCGTCTTCCTGATGTTCGTCCGGTTTGAGAGTTTTGGGCAAGATCACGATGAAAGTCGAGCCCTTGCCGGGTTCCGACTCAAGATGGATCGTGCCGCCGAGGCGGCGCACGAGGGCGCGCACATGGGCAAGCCCGATTCCCTCGCCGGTCTGGTCCTGCGCGCCTGCGCGGCGGAAAAGATCGAAGACCCGCTGGTGATCCCTGGAATCGATACCGCGCCCGTTATCCGCGATCTCATAGCGCAGGCGGTGATCCGGTTCGGCATGGCCGCGCACGGTGATCCGCCCCGGGCGGGCGGGATCGAGGTATTTCACCGCGTTTTCGATCAGATTGCCGAAGATCTGCTCCAGTGCCACCCGGTCGGAGACCAGATCGGGCATGTTCTCGATCGAGATTTCCGCGCCCTCGTCCTCCAGCTGATGCGCGATGTTCTGCGCGAGCTGCGCGATCACGTCGCGCATCACGATTGGTTCGGGCGTCAGCACCCGGCGGCCCTCGCGGGAGAGCTTGAGGATCGCGGCGATCAGGCGGTCCATGCGCTGGGTGGAGGAGCGGATGAAGTCGAGCGCCTCGGGCAGATCGGTCTCGACCGCCATGCGGGCATCGTCGGTGACGAGTTCCGGCGCTTTCGCCGCGACTTGCGCAATGAAGGCCTCGACCTCCTTGCGCACCGCCTCGAGTTCAGCGGTAAAACCCATGACGTTGACGAGCGGCGCGCGCAGATCATGGCTGACGATATAGGCGAAGCGCTGGATCTCCTCGTTGGCCTCGGTCAGATCGGCGGTGCGCGAAGCAACCGCATGTTCGAGATTGGCAATCAGCCCGGCGAGTTTGGCGCGCGCACGCTCCAACTGGGCGGTGCGCTTCTCGACGCGATGCTCCAGCGTTTCGTTCATCTCTTCGAGGGCGGTATTGGCCTCCTCGGCGTCCTCCGTCGCCCGGGCCTGCCCCAGGGTGGCGACCCCCAGAAGCAGCGTGGCGAAGAAGCCGATCCCCATGAGCCAGGGAGAGAGTGCGCGGGCGGAATCGGCGGCGAAGGACGGCGTCGTCTCGATCTGCAACGTCCAGGGGCGGTCGCCGATCTGGATCACCCGCTCGTCGCGAAGCACGATTGCCGGGTCGGTTTCACTGCGCGCTGAGCGATAGAGCAGATCGGCCTCGTCGGTGGTCTCACCGTCGAAGACGGAGAAGGCGATTTCCGACGGGCGCTCACGGAGTTCGAAAGAGTGGTCGAAAAGGTCACCTGCGCGAAACGGGCTGTAGACCCAGCCGATCAGCCGCTCGCGTCGATTCTCGACCGTTTCCGG
>NZ_DATGCW010000063.1:0-10185 GCF_035311605.1 Saliniramus sp. | reverse complement strand
TCTGCGGCTCGCGGTCTACCGGCTGCGTTTCTTCAAGAACGCGTGGAACGTGTTCGATTTCACCGTCATCGCCATCGCGCTCGCGCCTGCCACCGCCGCCTTCTCGGTGCTGCGGGCACTGAGGGTGCTGCGTCTCTTGCGCATGATCACGATCGTGCCCTCGCTCAAACGTGTCGTCGGCGCGCTGATCGGGGCTTTGCCCGGCATGGGCTCGATCGTGCTGCTTCTCTCGCTGCTGTTCTACGTCTTCTCGGTGATGGCGACAAAACTCTTCGCCGCGAGCTTCCCGGACTGGTTCGGCACCATCCCGCATTCGGCCTATACTTTGTTCCAGATCATGACGCTGGAGAGCTGGTCGATGGGGATCGTCCGCCCGGTCATGGAGGTCTATCCCTATGCCTGGGCCTTTTTCCTGCCCTTCATCCTCTCCACTACCTTCACCATGCTCAACCTCTTCATCGGCATCGTGGTGAATGCGATGCAGGTGGAGCACGAGGTGGCGCATGAGGAAGAGCGCAAGGCCGAGGAGGCCAAGCAGCAGGCCGCGCAGGATTCCCGCGAGGTCCTTACCGACGAGATCAAGGCGCTGCGCGCCGAGATTGCAGAACTGCGCGAAGCGATCGGCAGCCGTTCACCCGCGCAATAGGGCTTCCCCTCACAGCGCCTTCAGATGCCGGATCGGCCGCCCCGGTGCGATCATTTCCGCAGCCGCGACAATACCTTGCGCGTCGATGCCGTAATGGTGGTGGAGGTCGGCGATGGTGCCGGTCTGGCCGAAATGCTCCACGCCGAGCGAGCGCGTGCGGTGGCCGTGCACGGCGCCGAGCCAGCCGAGGGTCGCGGGATGACCGTCAAGCACGGTGACGATGCCGCAATGGGGCGGGAGATCTTCCAGAAGCCGCTCGATATGGCTGCGGGCATGCACGAGGCCGCGCTCGCGGGCGCGCTGCGCCGCCG
The DNA here is from genome assembly GCF_035311605.1 of Saliniramus sp. NCBI lineage: Bacteria > Pseudomonadati > Pseudomonadota > Alphaproteobacteria > Hyphomicrobiales > Salinarimonadaceae > Saliniramus > Saliniramus sp. The sequence continues at coordinate 9,228 of NZ_DATGCW010000063.1, read as the reverse complement.
TCCAGCCGGCATTGAGCCGGTCGGCGGAGGTCACGGCGAGCAGGCCGACATCGCGGCGATCCTCCGCCATCAGCCCCACAGCCTCGATCGCCTCCGGCGCGATCACCCCGGTATAGGCCACGATCACCTGCGCATTCGGGCCGGGTTCGCGCAGCCAGTAGGCGCCATCGACGATGCCCTGGGCGAGCTCCGGTGTCATCTTGCGGTTGGGCTGTTCGATCGCGCGCGTCGAGAGCCGCATGTAGATCGAGCCGCCGGTCTCGTCGCGCAGCCAGGTACGCTCGTCCGGTTCGCCGGAGCCGTCGCGCTGGACGTATTCGAAGGCGAAACGCATGATCTCGGCCAGCTCGTCCACATAGGCCGGCTCGAAGGAGGCGAGCCCGTCCTGCGACATGCCGATCAGCGGCGTGGCGATGGATTGGTGCGCCCCGCCCTCCGGTGCCAGCGTGATGCCTGATGGCGTCGCCGCCAGAATGAAGCGCGAATCCTGATAACATGCATAGTTCAGCGCATCGAGGCCGCGCGAGATGAACGGATCGTAGAGCGTTCCGATCGGGATCAGCCGCTCGCCGAACAGCGAATGCGACAATCCCAGCGCCGAGAGCTGGATGAACAGGTTCATCTCGGCAATACCGAGCTCGATATGCTGGCCTTCGGGCTTGAAATCCCAGTTGAAGGTGGAGGGGATGCGCTCCGCCTTGAAGGTATCGGCGAGGCTCTGGCGGGCGAACAGGCCCCGCCGGTTCACCCAGGGCCCGAGATTGGTCGAGACGGTCACGTCCGGCGAGGTGGTGACGATCCGCTCGGCGAGCGGCGTGTCGTTGCGACCGAGCTCGTTGAGGATCATGCCGAAGCCCTGCTGCGTCGAAAGGGTCGCCTGATGCGGGACCGGAAAATCCGCCGGCACGGGCAGCACCGGGGCGCTCAGGCGCCGCTCGCCGCCGGCGCGGAATGGCACCTTGTCGAGGAAGGCCTCGAGTTCGTCTTCCGGCAGCGAGAGCCCTTCGAAGCGATCCCATTCATGCCCCTCGCGCACGCCCGCCTGCTCACGATAGGTAGCGAATTGCGTGGGCGTGAGCAGGCCGGCATGGTTGTCCTTGTGGCCGGCCAGCGGCAGGCCGAAGCCCTTGATCGTGTAGGCAAGGAAGACGACAGGGCGATCGTGGTCGATCCCCTCGAAGGCCTCCAGCAATGTCGGCAGATCGTGGCCGGCGAGGTTGGTCATCAGCCGCCCGAGCTCGTCGTCGGAGCGCTTTTCGATCAGGGCCGTGAGCGGGCCCTGATCGCCCAGATCATCCATCAGCCGCTTGCGCCAGGCAGCACCACCCTGGAAGGTCAGCGCGGAATAGAGCTGGTTGGGGCAGGTGTCGATCCAGTCGCGCAGCTTGTCGCCGCCGGGCTCGGCGAAGGCTTCTTCGAGCAGCGAGCCGTATTTCAGCGTCACGACATCCCAGCCGAAGGCGCGAAACAGCGCCTCGAACCGGGCATAGAGCCCCTCGCGGATGACGGCGTCGAGGCTCTGGCGGTTGTAATCGACGATCCACCAGGTATTGCGAACACCCTGTTTCCAGCCCTCCAGCAGTGCCTCGAAGATGTTGCCCTCATCCATCTCGGCATCGCCGACGAGGGCGATCATGCGCCCTTCCCGGCGATCCTTCGCCCAGCCATGCGCCTTCACGTAATCCTGCACGATGCTGGCAAACAGTGTCTGTGCCACGCCGAGCCCGACGGAGCCGGTGGAGAAGTCGACGTCATCGGCGTCCTTGGTGCGCGAGGGATAGGATTGCGCCCCCTTGAAGCCGCGAAAATTCTCCAGATTCTCCCGGCTCTGCTTGCCGAACAGATACTGGATCGCGTGATAGACCGGGCTCGCATGCGGCTTCACCGCGACGCGATCCTCGGGCCGGAGCGCCGCCATGTAGAGCGCCGTCATGATGGTGGCGAGCGAGGCCGATGACGCCTGGTGCCCGCCCACCTTCAACCCGTCCGCACTCTCGCGCAGATGGTTGGCATTGTGGATCGTCCAGGTGGACAGCCACAGGATCTTCTTTTCCAGCTCGGCGAGAAACGGCAGACGCGGATCGCTCATGATCGGGGGGCTCCTGAAGGGCGTGCCACGGCTGATGCGACCGCAGCGACGATTTCCCCGGTGTTGTAGCGCGCGAAGTGACGAGAAGGGAAGGGTGCCGGAGGCACGGCGCAGTTGGCAATGCGCAATCTCGATCAGCTTTGCTCGGGAGCGTTTGCGCTGGTGCTGCCGGTGAGGATTGAACTCACGACCTCTCCCTTACCAAGGGAGTGCTCTACCACTGAGCTACGGCAGCAAAGGGGCGGGGCGCGTGACGCGTCTCGCTTGCGGCGGGTGGATATCGGATTGCGCGGGGGCTGGCAAGAGCGACAGGGCGGTTTCGGTGAAGAAAATGCTCCGCACCGGAATTTCGCGCATTCCGGGCCGTCACGCCCCTCATTCGGCGGCGTGGCGGATCTCGTGCAACGGCAGGCCGAGCGCCGCCCAGGTCTCAAGCAGCGAGTCGCGCAGATGGCCGATATGCGCCTCGCCGTGGAGCGGTGTCGGGGTGATGCGCAGACGCTCGGTGCCGCGCGGGACGGTGGGGTAGTTGATCGGCTGGATGTAGATGCCGTGCCGCTCCAGCAGACGATCCGAGGCCGCCTTGCAGGTCTCGGCGTCGCGCACCATCACCGGAACGATATGCGTCGGCGTCGGCAGCACCGGCAGGCCGGCCTCGCCGAGCACCTGCTTCACGCGCGCGGCCTGGCGCTGCTGGCCGTCACGCTCGACCTGCGAGGCCTTGAGATGGCGCACGGACGTGGCCGCCGCAGCGCAGATCGCCGGGGGGAGGGCTGTGGTGAAGATGAAGCCGGGCGCATGCGAGCGCACGGCGTCGATCACCGCCCGGCGTCCCGTGATATAGCCGCCGAGCACACCGAAAGCTTTGCCGAGCGTGCCCTCGATCACGTCGATCCGGTGCATCACCCCGTCGCGCTCGGCGATGCCGGCGCCGCGCGGGCCGTACATGCCCACTGCATGCACCTCGTCGATATAGGTCATGGCATTGTAACGATCGGCCAGATCGCAGATCTGTGCGATCGGCGCGATGTCGCCATCCATGGAATAGACGCTCTCGAAGACGATCAGCTTCGGCTTGTCGCCGGCGGCGATGAGCAGTTCCTCGAGATGGGCGAGATCGTTATGGCGGAAGATCTGCTTCTCGCAGCCGGCATTGCGCACACCCTCGATCATCGAATTGTGGTTGAGCGCATCCGAGAGAATCACGCAGCCAGGTATCAGCCGCGCGATGGTGGCGATGCCGGTCTGGTTCGAGACATAACCGGAGGTGAAGACGAGGGCGGCTTCCTTGCCGTGCAGATCCGCGAGCTCGGCCTCGAGCCCGACGATGGGATGGCTGGTCCCGGAAATGTTGCGGGTGCCGCCGGCGCCCGTGCCGCAATGCTGAGCCGTCTCGGCCATGGCCGCGATGACGTCGGGATTCTGCCCCATGCCGAGATAATCGTTGGAGCACCATACCGTGATCTCGCGCACGCCTTCCGGACTGTGCCAGCGCGCGCGCGGGAATTCACCCGCGATCCGCTCGAGATCGGCAAACACCCGATACCGGCGTTCCTGCTTGAGGCTCTCGAGGGCGTTTTCGAAATAACGGACGTAATCCATCGCTTCACCGGGGGATGAGCCGCGCTGCGCGCGACGCTGTATCGAACTTTCGCATCACGAGCGTTGTCGCACATTGCGATCCGTCAATGCGAATGATTCCAATATAGGGGATTGGCGCTTGAGAGAGCCCGTGTAAAGCCTTATTCCGGGTCGAAGCGACGAAGGGTCGCAAAACAGGCGGCTCCCGGGGGTAGCGGATGGCGGATCAGGGACGCGAGGCGCGGCTGAAGGCGGCGCTGCGGCAGAATCTGAAACGGCGCAAGCAGCAGGCGCGCAAACGCGCTGCTTCGGATCTGCAGGCTGGTTCGGGCAAGGCAGGCGGCGCGGCAGAGCAGCCGGACGCGCAGGCCGCGACGGGCAAGGAGCCGGACAAGAAGCCGGGTGAGGCGGGTGAGCCATCTTGATCTCGCCGCTTTTGCCGGTTCAAAACGACGACGCGGCGGGATGTCGCAGCAATGATTTCGGTGGGGGTTAGAGGGCATGGATCGCATCATCATCCGCGGCGGGGCGTCGCTCAACGGCGCGATACCGATTTCCGGCGCGAAGAATGCGGCTTTGCCGCTGATGACGGCGAGTCTGCTGACGGCCGAGACGCTCGAACTCGCGAATGTGCCGCGCCTTGCCGATGTGCAACTGCTTTTGCGGATTCTGGGCAATCACGGTGTCGATCACACCATCGTGGGCCGCCGCCCGGGCGAGAGCGCCGAAGCGGGCCAGACCCTGAGGCTCCAGGCCTCCACCATCATCGATACCACTGCGCCCTATGAACTCGTCTCGCGCATGCGGGCGAGTTTCTGGGTGATCGCGCCGCTGCTCGCTCGCTTCGGCGAGGCCCGTGTCTCCCTGCCCGGCGGCTGCGCCATCGGCACGCGCCCGGTCGACCTCCTGATTGATGCGCTCCAGGCGCTCGGCGCCGAGATCGAGATCGATGCGGGCTACGTGGTCGCCCGGGCGAAGGACGGCCTGCGCGGCGCGCGGATCACCTTCCCCAAAGTGACCGTGAGCGGCACCCATGTGGCGATGATGGCCGCCGCTTTGGCGCGCGGCGAGACCGTCATCGAGAATGCCGCGCGCGAGCCCGAGATCGTCGATGTCGCCGATTGCCTCAACGCCATGGGCGCGAAGATCACCGGCGCGGGCACGCCGCGCATCGCGATCTCCGGCGTCACGAGCCTGCACGGGGCGCGCCACGCCGTGCTGCCGGATCGTATCGAGACCGGCACCTACGCGATGGCCGTCGCCATGGCGGGCGGGGATGTGACCTTGGAGAACACGCGCGCGGATCTGCTGCAATCGGCGCTGGATGTGGTCGCGCGCGCCGGGGTCGAGATCAGCGAGACGCCGTCGGGGATCCGCGTGCGCCGCAATGGCGGCAAGCTGGCGCCGGTGGATGTGACGACCGCGCCGTTTCCCGGCTTTGCCACCGATTTGCAGGCGCAATTCATGGCGCTGATGACGCGGGCCGATGGCATTTCGCATATTCGCGAGACGATTTTCGAGAACCGGTTCATGCATGTGCAGGAGCTCGCCCGCCTCGGTGCCAGGATTCGCCTCGATGGTGATCTCGCCATCGTCGAGGGCGTGTCGGAACTGCGCGGGGCGCCGGTGATGGCGACGGATCTGCGCGCCTCGGTCTCCCTCGTCATCGCTGCGCTGGCTGCTGAAGGCGAGACCACGATCAACCGGGTTTACCATCTCGATCGCGGTTTCGAGGCGCTGGAGAGCAAGCTGACGCGCTGCGGGGCACAAGTGGAGCGCGTACGCGCATAGGACGTGGAGCGAGCGCGCGCGTGGCGTTGAACACGAGCCGGCAACGCTCGACAGAGAAAGCGTCTCGCCTTGCGCGCGGGCCTGTGCTAGTCGAGCCACTTGATCAGAATGCGCATCGGCGCGCCGAATATCGAACAGGTCAGGCAATGAACGAGTTTTTCCGCGAGGTCGACGAGGAATTCCGCCGCGACAGGGCCATGGCGTTCTGGAAGCGCTGGGGCGGTGTGTTCGTGGCGGTTGCGGTGCTGGTTGTGGCGGGCGTCGGCGGCTGGCGGTACTGGGAATATATCGAGACGCAGCGCGCCCACGAGGCTTCGGCGCAGCTCTTCGATGCCCAGCAGATGATCAATGCGGGCAACCGCGACAGTGGCATCGCCATGCTTGAGGAACTCGCCGATGGCGAGCGCGGCGGTTTCCCGCTGCTGGCGCGTTTCCGCATTGCAGCTGCGCTCGGCGAGCAAAGCGCGTCGCGCGGGGCGGAAGCCTTCGACGATCTCTCGTCGGATACGAGCGTGCCGATGAGCATGCGCGATCTCGCCACCCTGCGCGCAGCCATGTTGCGGCTCGATACCGATCCCGCAGCGGCTGCTGCCGCGCTGGAAGAGCTCGCCGTTCCGAATAATGCCTACCGCCACTCCGCGCGCGAGGCGCTCGGGCTCGCGGCGCTGCGCCGCGGCAATTACGACGAGGCCGGGCGCTGGTTCGACGAGCTGGCCGCTGATCCGGATACGCCTTCAGGTCTGCGCGGGCGGCTCGAGATCTATTCCGCACTCGTGGCCGCCGGGCCTGTCGAGACCATGTGAGCCGATAGCGGCAACCAACAGCGTATACGCGAAAGCGCAAGGCCATGCAGCCCACCGTCGCCATTGTCGGCCGCCCGAATGTGGGCAAGTCGACCCTGTTCAACCGCCTCGTCGGTCGGCGTCTCGCGCTTGTCGACGATCTGCCCGGCGTCACCCGTGACCGTCGTGAGGGCGAGGCGCGACTGGCGGATCTGCGCTTTTCGATCGTCGATACGGCAGGGCTGGAGGAGGCTGATTCCGGCAGCCTGCTGGGGCGCATGCGCGCCCAGACAGAGGCGGCGATCGAGGATGCCGATGCCGTGCTCTTCGTCATCGATGCCCGCACCGGCCTTCTGCCAACGGATGTACCCTTCGCCGAACTGGTGCGCAAATCCGGAAAGCCGGTGATCCTGCTCGCCAACAAGGCGGAGAGTCGGGCCGGAATCGCCAATGTCTACGACGCCTACGAACTCGGCCTCGGCGAGCCCATCGCCTTTTCCGGCGAGCATGGAACCGGTCTCGACGAGCTCTATGACCAGTTGCGCGAATTGCTGCCCGATGCGGTGGAGGACGAGGAGGCAGAGCGCGGCGATGACGATCCGGTGCGCATCGCCATTCTCGGGCGACCCAATGCCGGAAAATCCACGCTGATCAACCAGCTGATCGGATCGGACCGTCTGCTCACCGGGCCCGAGGCCGGGATCACCCGCGATGCGATCACCATCGACTGGACCTGGCGCGGGCGCCACGCCAAGCTGATCGACACGGCGGGTCTGCGCAAGCGTGCGCGGATCGATGACAAGCTGGAAAAGCTCGCCACATCCGACGGGTTGCGCGCCATGCGTTTCGCCGATGTCGTGGTGGTTCTTCTCGATGCCACGATTCCGTTCGAGAAACAGGATCTGACCATCGTCGATCTGATCGAGCGCGAGGGCAGGGCGGTGGTGATCGGGCTCAACAAATGGGATCTCGTTGCTGACCAGCAGGGGCTCCTGAAGGACCTGCGTGAGAAGGCGACGCGGCTTCTGCCGCAGGTCAAGGGCGCGCCGGTGGTGCCACTCTCCGGCCTCGCCGGCGAGGGGCTCGACCGGCTGATGCAGGCGGTGTTCAAGGCCCATGAGACCTGGAACACGCGTATTTCAACCGCGAAGCTCAATCAGTGGCTGGGCGAAGCAGTGGAGGCCAATCCGCCGCCGGCGGTCTCGGGCCGGCGGATCAAGATTCGCTACATGACCCAGATCAAGGCCCGCCCGCCGCATTTTGCCTTCTTCGGCAACCAGCTCCACGCCCTGCCCAAGAGCTACACCCGCTACCTCGTCAACGGCCTGCGCGAAACCTTCAATCTGCCCGGCACCCCGATCCGGGTTTCCCTGCGTACGGGCAAGAACCCGTACGACAAGGGCCGCGGGTGATTGATTGCCCTGCATGAAGGCCGCGCCCGGCCTCCCTCCCCAGCGGGGAGGGATTGAGGGTGGGGACGAGCGTCGATGAAGATCACCGACGTTGCGGATTGCACAAACCGAATTCACCCCACCCTTGATTCCTCCCCTGAGGGAAGGGAAACGCGCCCGAATGCCCTCAAACGACCCCGAACGTCTCCATCCAGCCGAAATCGTCTTCGGTGCGGCCCGTCGGTTTGTATTCGAGCCCGACGGGGCCGTGATAGGGGGAGGCGGCGATGGTTGTGCGACCTGCCTGGGTCCAACGGGCCTCCATCGTCAAAATGGTAGCCTGCAATAATGCAATTTTTTATTGCCTTTCTGGGCGAATCACGTTTTGATCTGTTTAAGTTCAATGTTAGTTTCTCATCTCGCGCGTACGCCTCCTGCGCTTCTGCGCCGCTAGCAAGGTCTCGGAGGTAGCGTGCTTCCTCGAAATTTTGACGATATAACTCTCGAAGATATACAGGCGCTCATAAATAGCGGCGTTTCAGAAGGGCCACGTTTGGAGTTCAAGCGCGACCTGTATGGCAATAAAGATGCTGATCGGAAAGAGTTCGCCGCCGATGTATCGGGGTTTGCCAATGCCGGCGGTGGTGATCTGATCATCGGGATTTCAGACGAGGGGGATAGTGACGCTGGTGCGCAAATATGCGGAGTTGAGACCGCAGATGCCGATGCATTGGTGCGGCAGACCGTAGAATTTTTGAGTAATGCCTTCCAGCCGCAAATAATTGGAATTCGAGTACGTTGGATTCCGACGGAAGAGCGGCGGGGCGTACTTCTGATTCGCGTTCCGCGTAGCTGGCAAAGCCCGCACCGAGCCACTGCTCGCGGCGGCAGCCATTTCTATGTTCGAACGGAGAACGGGAAGCACCAGATGTCTGTGGATGAACTGCGTCATGCGTTTCTGCGTGGGGACGAGATCGCACAGCGAATGCGGAAATTTCGCCAAGACCGGCTCGCCCTTCTTGATGCTGACGAAGGCCCGTTACCAATGGAGGATCAGCAGTCGCACCTGGTGCTGCACTTCCTGCCATATGCGTCATTTGCAGAAAATTTCACCATTGATCTTGAGCAGCAGCAATATAATACCGTAAAGCCGCTCGGCGCGATGGGGTGGAATTCAATATATTCCTTGGATGGTCTGGTAAAATATTCTGGTCCCGAATATCCAACTAAACCAGTTCGTGCATTCACGACATTATTTCGGTCTGGCGTTGTCGAGTTTGTTGAGCGCATCGCAGCGCGCGAAGAAGGCGAATATCGCCTTATCGATGTTCGGGAAATAGAAGGTTCACTCCTTTCATCCTTCGAAAACGTGCAACAGTACAGCGAGCAGTTGGATTTGCCCAAGCCAGTTTACGTGGCTTTGTCCATTTCGCGCGCACGTGGGTTGAAGCCGGATCCAGGAGCGAGGCAGAGTATTACATTCCCGTACCGTCGCGATCGGATCGTTTTGCCTGAGATTTCGTTGGGGCATAAGGGCGAGATCTCTCCCGTCGATGCCATACGGAGCGTTTGTAACGTGCTGTGGAACGCGTTT
>NZ_DATGCW010000062.1:0-12024 GCF_035311605.1 Saliniramus sp. | reverse complement strand
AATTCCCTGGGGCGCAAAGGGGTCACCCTCCGGTGCATTCGCTGCCGGGGGCTGCGGTGATGTATCGGGGGGATCAGGCGGGAGATCGGGCAGGATCGAGACGGGCTCGCGCACACGGGCGCGCGTTCGCGTATTGGTTTCGTCGCGGGTCGATGCCTGCGTGGGTGCGCGTGTCGGGGAGGATGTGGCAGGCTCGGCCTCCTCCTCCGCCGCGATCGCGCCGCGCAGCCGCAGCCCTGCGGGTTCGGCCGCCGGGGGGGCGGCGCTTTCCTGCTGCGCGAAGGCCGGGGTGGTCGCACCGGTCGGGATCACGAGGACGATGAGCGCCGCGCCGGCGAGCAGGGCACAGATTCGGCTTCGGGCGCGCGATGTGACAGGGCCCGGCGCCGATGCGCCCGGCATCGCCGTCACCGTCTTCGCTCTGCACGCGTGACCGGACATGATCGGGCACGATCCCCTGATTTCGGTCGCGCCTGGCGGCGCGGGCCGGTTCGCTTCATGGTTGGCAAGACGTAAACGAAAAGGGTTAACAGCTGGTCAATCACTGCAATGGCGCGATCGCGGGTTGTGGCTGGATGCAAAGGTGATTCCGGGATTTCCTCTTGCGTCGCCGCTTGCTACAAGCGCGGGCAACGGCCCGGCTGGGGCGCATGGGCGCACGCGCCGGTGATGCGAGAGGATGACGATGCAGCCGCAAACTTCCACAGCGGATCCGAAGGGCGAGGAAAAGGCCGGGGACAAGCCGGCGATCGCGTCGGCACGGCGCACGCTGCTGGCGGAAAGGGAAGGGCTCGACGCCATGCTCGTAGCTTTGGAGAACGGTCTCGGCGCACCGTTCATAGCGGCCATTGATGCCATCGCCGCCATGACCGGGCGGGTGATCGTCACGGGAATGGGCAAATCCGGCCATGTCGGACGCAAGCTCGCCGCGACGCTGGCCTCCACCGGTACGGCGGCCTATTACGTGCATCCTGGCGAAGCGAGCCACGGTGATCTGGGCATGATTCGCAGCGAAGATGTGATCATCGCCCTGTCATGGTCGGGCGAGACCAGCGAATTGTCCGATCTCATCGCCTATTCGAAACGCCACAGCGTCACCCTGATCGCGGTCAGTGCACACGCCGATTCGACGCTCGGACGTGCGGCCGATATCGCGCTGGCCTTGCCGCGGGCGCCGGAAGCCTGTCCGAACGGCCTCGCGCCGACGACCTCGACGACGATGCAACTTGCGCTCGGGGACGCCCTCGCCGTGGCGTTGCTGGAGCGGCGGGGCTTCACCGCCCGCGATTTCCGCAGCTTTCATCCCGGCGGCAAGCTCGGTGCCATGCTCAAGACCGCACGCGACATCATGCATGCCGGCGGGCGGCTGCCGCTGATCGCGGAGGACGAGACCATGGACGAGGCCCTCGCCATCCAGAGCGAGAAGAGCCTTGGATGCGTGGTCGTCACGAACGCAGACGGGCTGTTGACCGGAATCGTCACCGATGGCGATATCCGCCGGCACATGGCCAATGATCTTCTCGAACGGCGCGTTGCGCAGGTGATGACCCGCGATCCGATGACGATCGCTCCGGGCATGCTGCTCGGCGAGGCGCTGGAGATCATGCAGAACCGCAAGATATCGGCGCTGATCGTGGCCGAGGACGCCCGCCCCGTCGGGCTCGTGCATGTGCTCGACCTGCTGCGCGCCGGGATCGCCTGAAAGCGTGCTCAGGCGGTCGTGCGCGGCAGGCAGGCGAGATCCGCGCGCATGGCCTCCTGTGCCAACGGCGTGCGCGCCAGCAGATGCAGATGCCATTCGCAGGCGCCACGCTCCCGCATGACGTCACACCAGATATCGCGCGCATCTGCGGGGTGAGCCTCGGATATGCCTTCTCGCGTTTGCGCGGATCGCAGCGGGCATCCGCCATCGCCGGACATTTGTGCGGCGAGGCCCATACTGCCGAGCAGGACAGCGCCGTCATGGCCGTTACGTCCGACCGCGAGAAGCACGCCGCCGCCATCAAGTGGTGGCGGGTCACCGGCATCGAAGATGCTGAACACGTAACGCCGCCCCGAGCGCCCGCGCCATGCGGTGAGCGGCAGCGCTTCGCCCAGATCCGCCAGCGCCCGCAGAGCCTCCTCGCGCACCGCCGCGACGATTGAGGTCGCCGGTTGCGGATCGCGCATGAAGGAGAGGGCTGGCGCATGCATGTTCATAGTGTGTTCTGTTTACCGGCTCTGTTCCCGTTCTGTCAAGCGTGAAGATTCCCGTTTCGCTGGTCTTGCGGTTTCCGATCCTGCTTTGTACGCTGTTCGTATCGATTGTGCCGAGGTGCCCCATGCTCCAGCCCGCCCCCCCGGACACCCTCCTCGATGACGGACGGCAATCGCCGGCGGCTCTGGCTGTGCAACGCGGCGTGCGGCGGCTCTTCGCGCGCATGCAGGCTGCGAGCGTCACCGAACTCGTGCTCGCGAGCGGGCGCCGGGCCGATGTCGTGGTGCTGGGGCGCGGTGGTGAGATCGCGATCATCGAGATCAAGTCGAGCGTCGCGGATTTCCGGGCAGACCGGAAATGGCAGAGCTACCGGGCCTATTGTGACCGTTTCTATTTCGCCGTGCCGGAAGCGTTTCCCGCAGCGCTGATCCCCGAGGATGCCGGGCTGATTCTCGCCGATGGTTTCGATGCGGCAATCCTGCGCGAGCCGCCCGCGCATCCGCTCGCCGGCGCGCGGCGCAAGGCGATGACCCTGCGTTTCGCCCATGCGGCGGCCGGCGCCCTGCTCGCCATCAGCGATCCGGCGGCGCGCCTGCCGGATGCGTTCTGACGGGCGCAGTCGGGCGGGCAGCCGGGCGCGTCAGGTGTTGATGCGTCGCGATCAGCCCGATCAGGCCAGCACGCCGTGGCAATGCTTGAACTTCTTGCCCGAGCCGCAGGGGCAGGCTTCGTTGCGCCCGACCTTGCCCCAGGTGGCAGGATCATTCGGATCGCGCTTCTCCGACGGTACAAAACCCGTGGCGCCTGCCGCGCCACCACCGGAACCGGCCGCGCCGAGGCGCGAAGCCGGGCCCGAGGGGGCATCGAACTCGTTCTCGCCGGTATTGGGATTGCGATGCTCGGCATGCATTTCCGGCAGTTCGGGCTCCGGCGGCTTCTCGAAGACCACCTCGACGCGCATCATCTGGGCGGTGACCTGCTCACGCAGGCGCGTGATCAGCCCCTCGAAGAGCTGGAAGGCTTCGGATTTGTACTCGTTCAGCGGGTCGCGCTGGGCCATGCCGCGCCAGCCGATGACCTGGCGCAGATGCTCAAGCGTGACCAGATGCTCGCGCCAGAGCTGGTCGAGGCTTTGCAGCAGGACCTGCTTTTCGACATAGGTCATGACGCGCGGCGTGTTCTTCTCGACGCGCCCGGCATAATGTGCATCCGCCGCCTCGCGCAGACGCTCGCGCATCTCCTCATCGGCGATGCCCTCCTCGCGCGCCCAGTCATCGACCGGGGAATCGAGATTGAGCAGCTTCTGCACATCCTCCTTGAGGCCCACGACATCCCATTGCTCGGGATAGGCATCGGCGGGAATGTGACGGGTGACGATATCCTCGACGAGATTCTGGCGCATGTCGTCGATGGTTTCGCGCACGCTCTCCTCGGCCATGAATTCGCGGCGCTGCTCGAACACGACCTTGCGCTGGTCGTTCATGACGTTGTCGTATTTGAGGATGTTCTTGCGGATGTCGAAATTGCGCATTTCGACCTTCGACTGCGCTTTCTCGATCGCCTTGTTGATCCAGGGATGGGTGATCGACTCGCCCTCTTCGAGGCCGAGCTTGGTCAGCATGTTCTCCATCCGGTCGGAGCCGAAGATCCGCATCAGATCGTCCTGCAGCGACAGATAGAACTTGGAGCGCCCGGGATCGCCCTGACGACCGGAGCGCCCGCGCAGCTGGTTGTCGATGCGCCGTGATTCATGGCGTTCGGTGCCCATCACGTAGAGGCCGCCCGCCTCCTTGGCACGCTCCTTGAAAGCTTCCGTCTCGCGTCGGATCTCCTCCTCGCGCCGGGCGCGCTCGGCCTCGTCGGTGACGCCATCGAGCTCGCGCGAGATCCGCATCTCGGCATTACCGCCGAGCTGGATGTCGGTACCGCGACCGGCCATGTTGGTGGCGATGGTGATGGCGCCGGGCACACCGGCCTGGGCGACGATGAAGGCTTCCTGCTCGTGGAAGCGGGCATTGAGCACCGCGAAGGTCCCCGCTGCGCGCCCGCCGCGTGCCGCCTCGTAGAGCGGCTCCAGCGCTGTCGCCTTCTCGAAATCGATCAGCTTGAAGCCGCGCTTGACGAGCAACTCGGCCAGAATCTCGGATTTCTCGATCGAGGTGGTGCCGACCAGCGTCGGCTGGCCCTTCTCGGAAGCCTCGGCGATCTCCCGGATGATCGCCTCGTATTTCTCCTCGACCGTGCGGTAGACCTCGTCATTCTCGTCGAGGCGCGCAATCGGGCGATTGGTGGGGATTTCGGCGACATCAAGCTTGTAGATATCGGCGAATTCCTCGGCCTCGGTCGAGGCCGTGCCGGTCATGCCGGCGAGCTTCTCGTAGAGGCGGAAATAGTTCTGGAAGGTGATCGAGGCCAGGGTCTGGTTCTCGGGCTGGATCTTGACCTTTTCCTTGGCTTCGAGCGCCTGGTGCAACCCTTCCGAAAAACGTCGTCCCGGCATCATGCGCCCGGTGAACTCGTCGATGATGACGACTTCGTCGTTGCGCACGATATAGTCCTTGTCGCGCGTGAACAGCACGTGCGCGCGCAGGGCCTGATTGATATGATGCACGATGGTGGCATTGGCCGCATCGTAGAGGTCACCATCCTTCAGCAGCCCGGCTTCGCGCAGGAGCTCTTCCATGCGCTCGTTGCCGTCATCATTGAGCGAAACCGCGCGCTGCTTTTCGTCGAGATCGTAATGCTCGGGCGTGAGCTGCGGGACCAGCGCATCGATCTGGGTGTAGAGTTCCGAGCGGTCGTCGAGCGGGCCGGAAATGATCAGCGGCGTGCGCGCCTCGTCGACCAGGATCGAATCGACCTCGTCGACGATGGCGAAATGGTGCCCGCGCTGGGTCATCTGCGCGAGATCGTATTTCATGTTGTCGCGCAGATAATCGAAGCCGTATTCGTTGTTGGTGCCGTAGGTGATGTCGCAGGCATAGGCGTCCTTGCGCTGGACATCATCCAGCCCGTGCACGATCACGCCGACGGACATGCCGAGGAACCGATAGACCTGCCCCATCCACTCGCTGTCGCGGCGGGCGAGATAGTCGTTGACGGTGACGACATGCACGCCGCGCCCGGTCAGCGCGTTGAGATAGACGGGCAGTGTGGCGACGAGCGTCTTGCCCTCACCGGTCTTCATCTCGGCGATGTCGCCTTCGTGAAGCACCATGCCGCCGATCAGCTGGACATCGAAATGCCGCTGGCCGAGCACGCGCCGCGCGCCTTCGCGCACGGTGGCGAAGGCGGGAACGAGCAGGTCGTCGAGCTTCGCGCCGTTGGCGAGCTGTTCGCGGAACATGGCGGTGCGGGCACGCAGATCGTCATCCGACAGGGCCTCCAGTTCCGGTTCGAGCGCATTGATCGCCTCCACACGCGGGCGGTAGGCCTTGATGCGGCGATCATTCGCCGAGCCGAAGATTTTCTTCGCGAGAGTGCCGAACATGGATGTTTTTCGTCCAGTGCCGTTCCTGAGAACCGATATCGTCCGCAAACCGTCGCGGCGCGCCGTGAGGCCGCCTGCGCGCGGCCCGCGCATGCGTCATACACTTAATCATCGCCGCACGCATCCGAAAGGCCACGGCTGCGACAATCAAGAGGCGGAAGAGGCGAATGCCCGATCTGGTGCGCGTGCAGGGTCTTGCACATCGCGCCCGGATGGGCCACCAATCCCTCATGCGCCGTTGCTTTAGCAGAAGGTGCGCGCGATTTCCAACCGGTTGATACGGTTGGCATGGCGTGTTGCTGCTGCGAGGCATGGTGAAAATCGAAAAAAAGCGGGCCGGCCCGATCGGTCCAATCGGAAACGTGATGACCCCGCAGCCCCCGCTGCAATGCTCAAGGACAGCTGATGATCGTGCAAAACATGCAAAATCCGATTGCCCCCTCATCGATCCGGCGGGTTGCCGGGCATCTCCGTCGCCGTGTGGCGCCGCTCGCGCTGGCTCTGCCGCTCGCGCTCGGTCTCGCCATGACGCCGCCGGTCGCAGCGCAGGATGATCCCGATCGCGTCGTCGCGCGCGCCGGTGACATCGAGATCACGGCAGCTGATATCGCCATCGCCATGGCCGATCCGGCGCTGCAGCTGCGCGATGCCGATCCGGCCGAGCGCCTCGAGATCGTGATCACCTATCTGGTGGATCTGCGGCTCGGCGCGCAGGCCGCGATGGAAGCCGGCATGGGCGATGACGAGGAATTCGCCCGCCGGGTGGCGTATCTCCGCGAGAAGATGCTGCTGGAAGACTACATGCAGAGCGAAGTCGATGATGCCGTCACCGAGGAGGCCGCGCGCGATCTCTTCGAGACCACGACGGCGGGCGTCGAGCCCGAGGACGAGGTGCGTGCGCGCCATATCCTCGTCGAGGAGGAGGCGCAGGCCATCGCCGTACGCGAGCGCCTCGAAGCCGGCGAGGAATTCGCCGAAATCGCCCGCGAGGTCTCGCAGGATACCGGTTCGGCCCGCAATGGCGGCGATCTGGGCTTCTTCACGGCGGGCCGCATGGTTGCGCCGTTCTCCGAAGCCGCTTTCGCCCTCGAGCCCGGTGAGGTTTCCGAACCGGTCGAGACGCAGTTCGGCTGGCACGTGATCAAGGTCGAGGAACGGCGTGAAACGCCGATGCCGGAATTCGAGGAGATGCGCGAGCAGATCGACAATTTCCTCACGCGTCAGGCCCAGCAGGCCGTCATTCTGGGCCTGCGCGAGGGAGTCGAGATCGAACGTCTCGATACCGGAGAGGACGAGGCGCAAGCCGGCGACGACTGATGTCGGCCCACCGCCCTCAATGCAGGGAGGAATCTCGCCTTTTATGAAGCGCGTGCCTCATTCCCTCCCAAGCGGGGAGGGAATGAGGGCAGGTCGAGGCGCTGTGTACAGGTGACCGGCGTTGCGGATTTCGCACGCGGGTCACCCCCCCTTGATCCCTCCCCTGAGGGGAAGGAAACCCCTGCCTGGTGGCATTTCACGAAATCGCACTAGGCAGGTGGGGTCGTGCATGCGATGAGGCGCATATGCGGGCCGTCCGGTCCGCGCGATGACAACCGCTTACAGATCCGGATCAAGGCCATGTCCGACAAGGTTTCTCCCCTCGCACCGCAATCCTACCCTCAGATGGAGAGCGTTCCCGGTGTCGTTCTCGCGACGGCTGAGGCGGGGATCAAGTATCGCGGGCGTAAGGATGTGCTCTTTGTCGGCTTGTGTGAAGGTACGCAGGCGGCGGGCGTGTTCACGCGCTCGAAATGCCCCTCCGCACCGGTGGAATGGTGCCGTGCCAATCTCGGGCGCGGCGCGGCCCGGGCGCTCGTGGTGAATTCCGGCAATGCCAATGCCTTCACCGGTGTCAAGGGGGCCGCCGCCGTGGCGCAGACTGCCGATATCGCCGCTCGCGCCGCAGGCTGCGAGCCGCATGACGTGTTTATCGCTTCTACCGGCGTGATCGGCGAGCCGCTCGCAGCCGAGAAGTTCGAGGGTGTGCTCCAGGATTGCGCCGCCCGCGCCGTGCCCGATGCCTGGGATGCGGCGGCGCGTGCCATCATGACGACCGACACCTTCCCGAAATACGCCACCCGCAAGGTGCGGATCGGCGATTGCGAGGTGGTCATCAACGGCATCGCCAAGGGCTCGGGCATGATCGCGCCCGACATGGCGACGATGCTGTCCTTCGTCTTCACAGATGCGCCGATCGCGCAGGAAGCGCTCCAGGCGCTCCTGTCAGACGGAGCCGATCGCTCTTTCAACTGCGTCACGGTCGATGGCGACACCTCAACCTCTGACACGCTGATGCTGTTTGCCACCGGCGAGGCGGCAAAGCGCGGCGCGCCGATGATCTCGGATGCAGCTGATCCGCAACTCGTGGCCTTCCGGCAGGCGCTGGACGATCTTCTGGTCGAGCTGGCGCAATGGGTGACGCGCGACGGGGAGGGCGCCTCGAAATTCGTCACCATCGATGTCGCAGGCGCCGTCAGCGCGGATTCAGCCCGCAGGATCGCCATGGCGATCGCCAATTCGCCTCTGGTCAAGACAGCGATCGCGGGTGAGGACGCCAATTGGGGCCGTATCGTCATGGCAGTCGGCAAGGCGGGCGAACCGGCTGACCGGGATCGTCTGGCGATCCACTTCGGCGACATCCGCGTCGCCACTGATGGCGAGCGCGACCCGGCCTATGTCGAAGAAAAGGTGGCGGCGGTGATGCGCGAGCAGGATATCGGCATCCGTGTCGATATCGGCCTCGGTGAGGGCCGCGCCCGGGTCTGGACCTGCGATTTGACCAAGGAATACATCGCCATCAATGCTGATTACCGCTCCTGAGGCGCTGCCCGCACAGGATCGTGAAATGCAAAAAGCCCGGTCTCGTGACCGGGCTTTCGTTTGCTTGCAGGCCTTGCCGCGCCTCAGAAATTCACTGCACGGGCGCGTTTGACCTGCGGCAGGGCCTCGATCTTGTCGAGCACGTCCTTGCCCGCCGGCTGGTCGATGGCGACGAAGCAGATCGCGTCCCCTCCCGGCGCGTCGCGACCGAGGCTGAAAGTGGCGATATTCACACCCGAATCACCCAGCAGCGAGCCGAATGAGCCGATGAATCCCGGCTGGTCGGCATTGCGCACATAGAGCATATGCGGGGCAAATTCCGCATCGACATCAATGCCCCGGATCTCGACCACACGCGGCTTGCCGTCATGGAAGACCGTGCCGCCGGCATGACGGGGCATGTCCTTGGCATCAATGGTGATGCGGATGAAGCTGTCGTAGTCGCTCTGCTCGTTGTCGCGCTTCAGTTCCTCGACCATGATGCCACGCTCGCGCGCCACCAGCGGCGCCGAGACCATGTTGATCTCGGGCAGGAACGGGCGCAGCGCCCCGGTCACGGCGGCGGAGGTGAGCGCCTTGGTGTTCATGGCGGCGACATCGCCCTCGTATTCGATCCGGATGCCCCTGATCTCGTCTTCGGTCAGCTGGCCAAGGAAGGAGCCGAGCTTCTCGGCGAGTGCCACGAAGGGGCGCAGGCGCGGGGCCTCGTCGGCGGTGATCGAGGGGAAGTTGATGGCGTTCTCGATCGCGCCGGAGATCAGATAATTCGACATCTGCTCGGCCACCTGCAGCGCGACGTTCTCCTGCGCTTCCGCCGTCGCCGCACCCAGATGCGGCGTGCAGACCACGTTGGGATGGCCGAAGAGCGGGTTCTCCTTCGCCGGCTCCTCCACGAACACATCGAAGGCCGCGCCGGCGACATGGCCGGAATCGAGGGCCGCACGCAGGGCCACCTCGTCGACGAGGCCGCCACGGGCGCAGTTGATGATGCGCACGCCCGGCTTTGTCTTGGCGATCGCATCGCCGGAGAGGATGTTGCGGGTCTTGTCCGTGAGCGGCGTGTGCAGCGTGATGAAATCGGCCCGCTTCAGCAATTCGTCGAGCTCGACCTTCTCGACATTGAGCTCGCGCGCCCGGTCCGCGCTGAGGAACGGATCATAAGCCACGACATGCATGTGCAGCCCGTTGGCGCGGTTCGCGACGATCGCGCCGATATTGCCGCAGCCGATCAGGCCGAGCGTCTTGGCGGTGATCTCCGTGCCCATGAAGCGGTTCTTCTCCCACTTGCCGGCCTGGGTGGAGGCATCAGCCTGCGGGATCTGGCGGGCGAGCGCGAACATCATGGCGATGGCGTGCTCGGCGGTGGTGATGGAATTGCCGAAGGGCGTGTTCATCACGATCACGCCGCGCGCGGTCGCTGCCGGCAGATCGACATTGTCGACACCGATCCCGGCGCGCCCGACGACCTTCAGCCGCTCGGCATTTTCGAGGATCTTCGGCGTCACTTTCGTGGCGGAGCGAATGGCGAGGCCATCGTAATCACTGATGATCGCGGCGAGCTTGTCCTTGTCCTTGCCCAGATCGGGCTGGAAATCCACCTCGATGCCGCGCTGCCTGAAGATCTCAACGGCGGCGGGGGAGAGTGCGTCGGAAATGAGAACGCGAGGCTTGCTCATGAGCGTTGTCCTTGTGATGGGGCGCATCGGGGATGCGCGGGAATTCGGAAATGTCGGGCGTTTGCGCGCGTGTCACCCCACCCCGACCCCTCTCCTAAGGGGAGGGACAACCTTCATGAAGGGCTCGCCCTGTCTCCCTCCCCTGAGGGGAGGGAATAAGGGTGGGGTGCAGCGCGAAGCGCAATACGGCTGGAAAACTCACGCAGCCTGTGCGAGCTTCGCCTTTTCCAGCGCGAAGGCCCAGTCGAGCCAGGGGGTGAGCGCTTCGAGATCGCTCGTCTCGACGGTCGCGCCGCACCAGATGCGCAGGCCCGCCGGCGCGTCGCGATAGGCTCCGATATCGAAGGCCATGCCCTCGGCTTCGAGCGTCGAGACGATGCCCTTGGCGACCTTGGTCACGGCTTCCTCGCCGGCAGCGAGCACATCCGGATCTGCGATGGTCAGGCATACGCTGGTATTGGAGGCGGTGGCCGGATCGCGGGCGAGATTGGCGACCCAGGCGGTCTTGCCCACCCAGTTGTGGATCACGCCGGCATTGGCATCGGCGCGCGCCACGAGCGCGTCGAGCCCGCCCAGAGCCTTCGCCCACTTTAGCGCATCGAGATAATCCTCGACGGCGAGCATGGAGGGCGTGTTGATGGTCTCGCCCTTGAAGATGCCCTCATTGAGCTTGCCGCCCTTGGTCAGGCGGAAGATCTTGGGCAGCGGGCGATCCGGGGTGAAGCTTTCCAGCCGTTCGACGGCGCGCGGCGACAGGATCAGCATGCCGTGAGCGGCTTCGCCGCCGAGCACCTTCTGCCAGGAGAAAGTGACGACATCGAGCTTTTCCCAGTCGAGCTTCTGCGCAAACGCCGCCGAGGTGGCGTCACAGATCGTGATCGCGTCGCGGTCCGCAGCGATCCAGTCGGCATTGGGGACGCGCACGCCCGAGGTGGTACCGTTCCAGGTGAAGACCACGTCCCGGTTTTTCGTGTCGAGCTTCGCGAGATCCGGCAGGTCGCCGTAATCGGCCTTGATCACCTGCGAGTCATCCAGCTTGAGTTGCTTGATCGCATCCGTCACCCAGCCTTCGCCGAAACTCTCCCAGGCGACCATATCGACGCCGCGTGCGCCGAGCATGGTCCACATGGCCATTTCGACGGCGCCGGTATCGGAAGCGGGGACGATGCCGATGCGGTAATCATCGGGAACCTGAAGCACTTCACGGGTCAGCGCGATCGCCGCGGCGAGCTTCGCCTTGCCGATCTTGGCGCGATGCGAGCGCCCGAGGGCGGCGTCGGAAAGGGCTGCGGGGCTCCATCCGGGGCGCTTGGCGCAGGGACCGGACGAAAAGAAAGGCGCGCGCACGGGCGCTGCCGGCTTGGTCTGATTGGTCATTTTGACTCCATCCTCTCAGATGGGCGCCTCCCGTTGGGGGGAGGTGTCCCGCCGACGGGTATGACGGCGTTGCCGGTTCCCGTCAACAGCCTCGCGCTGGGGAAGGATGGCAAGCGATACGGCGCGCCGGGGTTCCGACACGCCGCAAGGACTTTCTGACGATGGATTTGCGCTGATGCCGGGATTTCTCAGAATTTCACGGCGGCGCCGGCGCGGAAATTGTGCAGGTTGACGTTTGCACCGTTCAGATCGGGAAAATGCAGATACTGCCATTCACCACGGATGAACAGATTCTCCGTAATGGAGACGTCGACACCGGCACCGCCGGCAAGGCCGATGCCGATGCGACGTTTGCGACGGGTCTCGGTTTCGTCGAGATCGCCGATGACGACGCCCGTTGCGACAACGGTCTCTGTCGTGTCGAC
>NZ_DATGCW010000061.1:0-3213 GCF_035311605.1 Saliniramus sp. | reverse complement strand
CAGGAATATGAAGCCAAGATCAATTCCGGTGATCTGATCTCGGTGGCGGAAGTCGTGCGTGATCTCTACCGTTCCGACGCGCAGCCCGAGCAGTCCTACAGCGAGCGTCAGCTCTACGAGGCCGCGCTCGAGCGTGTCGTCAGCGAGATCGCTTCGGTCAACGGCGCGACCGAGACGGAAGCGCTCAAGCTGATCGAGGAAGCACTCGCCAAGTCGCCGCGCCGCGCGAAAGGCGCCGAGGATGCTGATGGCGCCGAGGCTGCCGACGGCGATTCTGATAACGGTGACTTGCAGGAAGAAGCTGCCTGAGGCGCTTCCGGCTGATTGTCAGGCGCCATAGCAACGCGGATCCGGTTCATAGCCGGGTCCGCTTTTCGTTTGTGGCGGGACGCGGCTGTGGTCAGCCGCCCTCACATACACCGCTTCCCGCGATGGTGAGCAGCCCGTCGCAATCGCAATGCGCTTCCAGATGATCGGCGAGTGCGTCGAGCGCGGCCTCGACCCGTGCGCCATAGACGAGATCGGAAGCGGGCGCGCCTATTTGCGCCAGAAAAGCGCGGCGAAAGCCGTCCTCGCCGAACAGGCCGTGCAGATAGCTGCCCATCGCCCGCCCATCCGTTGAAACCGCACCCTCGGGCGTACCCTCGCGATCAAACATGGGCCGCGCCCGGTCCGGCCCGTCGCTCTCGCCGATATGGATCTCGTAGCCGCTGACCGGCGTATCCGAGGCAATGTGGCACGCGCGGACCTGGGTGATGTGCTTGTCGGGCTGCATCACCGTGTCGATGGCGAGATGGCCGAGGCCGGGGCTCGTCCCCGCCGGCCCCTCGATGCCATCGGGATCTGCGATCGTGCGCCCGAGCATCTGATAGCCACCACACAGGCCGAGCACCCGCCCGCCCCGGCGCAGAATCGCCGCGAGATCGATATCCCAGCCGTGCTCGCGGAAGAAGGCGAGGTCACCGCGCGTCGATTTCGATCCCGGTATGATAACGAGATCTGCATCAAGCGGGAGCGGGCGCCCCGGCGCCACCATCTCGACGGACAGCGCCGGATCGAGGGCCAGCGGGTCGAGATCATCGAAATTCGCGATCCGCGACAGGCGCGGCACGACGATGCGAAACGCGCCCTCGCCGCGTTTTGCGGCGATGTCGAGGGCATCCTCGGCGGGGAGCTCATGGGCTTGGTCAAACCAGGGCAGCACGCCGAAACCGGGCCAGCCGGTGCGTTGCGCGATCGTCGCATAGCCGTCGTCGAACAGGCGCGGATCGCCGCGAAACTTGTTGATGAGAAAGCCCTTGATCAGCGCTGCATCCTGGGGATCGATCACGGCCTGTGTGCCGACGATCTGCGCGATCACCCCGCCGCGATCGATATCGCCTACGAGCACGACCGGCACGTGCTCGGCCCGCGCGAAGCCCATATTGGCTATATCGCCGGCGCGCAGATTGATCTCGGCGGGAGAGCCCGCACCCTCCACCAGAACCAGATCCGCCTCGCGTCGCAGGATCGCGAAGCTCTCGCGCACGCTCGCGAGCAATTGCGGCTTGAGCTTTGCGTAATCGCGCGCCCGCGCCGTCGTGAGCCGCGTGCCCTGGACGATGACCTGCGCGCCGGTCTCGCTTTCCGGCTTGAGCAGGACCGGATTCATGTGGATCGATGTCGGCACGCCCGCCGCGCGTGCCTGCAGGGCCTGGGCGCGTCCGATCTCACCGCCGCCATCATCGGTGACGGCGGCGTTGTTCGACATGTTCTGCGGCTTGAACGGGCGCACGCGAAGCCCGCGCCGGACGAAGACCCGCGCGAGCCCGGCGACGAGCATGGATTTGCCGACATTGGAGCCGGCGCCCTGGATCATCAATGTGGCACTCATGACGGCATGCTCACTTGATCCGCAACGGCTGGCCGGCCACGACCAGTACCACCTCATCCGCGACCGCCCCGACATCCTGCGCGAGCCGCCCCGCCGCATCGCGGAACTGCCGTGCCAGACGATTCTCCGGCACGATGCCGAAGCCGACCTCGTTGGTGACGAGCACGACCGGGCTCTTCTGGCGCACGAGCGCGGCGCAGAGCGCTTCGCCCTCGGCGCTGAGATCGCGCTCGGCGAAGAGCAGGTTCGTCAGCCAGAGCGTCAGGCAATCGACGAGACGCGGGCCCGCGCCATCAGTGGCATCGAGCGCGCCGACGAGATCGAGCGGGGCGGGGTGGTCGCCCCAGCGCGCATCGCGGCGCGCCTGATGGGTGGCGATGCGCCTGCGCATTTCGTCGTCGAGGGCCTCGGCCGTCGCTATATAGACCGGGCGACCGCGCATGGCCAGCACGCGCTCTTCGGCATGGCGGCTCTTGCCCGATCGCGCGCCGCCGGTGATCAGGATGATGCTCATGGGCATGGTTCTAGCTCAACAGCGTAACGGATGCGAGGCGCGGATTCACCCTGCGTGGCGCGCAACCGGTGGCGGGACCGGCGGGTGCCGTGTATTGAACGCCCATGACCGTTCCGATGCGGGCCTGCGCCCCGATACCTTGTTCCGCCTCGAAGAGGCCCGTCGCATGAGCCTGATCGCATTCAGCGCCGCCGCGATGGCGCTCGCCATGCTGATTGATGCCGTCATTGGCTGGCCGGCATGGCTCTATGCGCGGATCGGCCATCCGGTGACCTGGATCGGCGCAGCGATCAGCTGGTGCGACAGGCGGCTGAATCGCGAAGGTGATGCGCCCGCGCGCCGGGCACGGGCGGGAATGCTCGCCGCGCTCGCCGTGATTCTCGCAGCCAGCCTGCCGGCATTGTTCGTCGCGCTGCTCCTGCCCGATGGCATCATCGGCCTCGTGCTCACGGCGCTGCTGGCCTGGCCGCTGATCGCCACGCGTTCGATGCACGACCATGTCACCGCCGTCGCCACACCGCTCAGCGCCGGCGATCTCGAGGGCGCACGCGCGGCTGTGGCGATGATCGTGGGGCGTGATCTCACGCTGCTCGATACACCGGGGGTTACCCGCGCGGCGATCGAGAGCCTTGCGGAGAATTCATCCGACGGAATCGTCGCGCCGCTCTTCTGGGGCGCGCTCCTCGGCCTGCCCGGCATCGTGGCCTATAAAGCGATCAACACCCTCGACAGCATGATCGGCCACCGCAATGCGCGCCATACGGATTTCGGGCGCTTCGCGGCGAAGCTCGACGATGCGGTGAACTGGCCGGCGGCGCGGCTGACC
>NZ_DATGCW010000060.1:0-4366 GCF_035311605.1 Saliniramus sp. | reverse complement strand
CTTGCGCACGAACCTTCACATAGGTGGCGTCGATCCACAGATATGGCCAGTCCCCCTCGATCGGGCGTTCGAGGAAGGCTTTCACCCGCTCGTCGATCTCCTCGCAGAGCCGCGAGACCTGGCTCTTGGATATGCCGCTCATGCCGAGCGCCTTGACGAGATCATCGACGGAGCGCGTCGAGATCCCCTGGATGTAGGCCTCCTGAATCACGGCGGTGAGGGCTTTCTCGGCCATCCGCCGCGGCTCCAGGAATGACGGGAAGTAGCTGCCCTTGCGCAGCTTCGGAATGCGCAGCTCCACGGTCCCGGCCCGCGTCTCCCAGTCGCGATCACGGTAGCCGTTGCGTTGCGCCAGGCGATCGGTACGCTTCTCGCCATAGCCGGCACCGGTATGAGCGCCAACCTCCATCTCCATCAGGCGCTCGGCGGCAAAGCCGATCATCTCGCGCAGGATATCCGCGTCAGGGGTCTTCTCCACGAGCGTGCGAAAGTTCAGCATGGAATCGGTCATCGGTCGTCCTTTCAGGTCAGGTTGAGTCTCCAACCCAATCCTACCGGAAGATCACCGATGACCACCCGTCCCGCGAAGCCGACCGTCCGCTACGGCGCGATGGAAAGCGCGCGGACGGACGGCTTCGCTCACGGCGAGCTACACCATGACGGGGGACGTGACCAAGAGCCGCATCTACGGGCGGCTCGATTGCCGCGCGGCATTGTCCGCACTCGCGCGCGGCGGGCCATATGCAAGTCATCGCGTCTTCTTCGCCGACGAGGCGGTCGCCGTGAGCGCCGGCTATCGCCCCTGTGCCGTATGCATGCCGGAGGCCTATTCGGCGTGGAAGGGGCGCCGTACCGGGTGATCCTGCGCTTGCGGATCGCGCATGGCTGCCGGTTGTGCAGCGCAGTGCCGCATGGCATGCGGGTCTTCGGGTGTGCGTCGCCGGCCCGGTTCGATACCTTCGCGGCATGCCGTAATCACGGCGCTCATCGGAACCCGTTTCATGACACACCGCATCGATGCGTTTTCGGGGATTGCGCTCGTCATCGGCTGGTTCGCCCTGCTCGTGACGAGCCTGTCCGGTGAAGCGGCTCGGGCTCTCGCGGAAGGTGCGCCGAGCCCACTCATGCTCGTGGGGATGGCGGGGATCCTGTTCTATCTGGTTGCGCAGAGCACACGCTACACGCGCTTCGTCTGGAGCCATCTGGCTTTCGGTGTAATGGTAACGGCATTGGCCGTCTTCATCCTGCCTTCGCCGATCACAGCGCTGGCGGAGGCGTTCTGGCGCAGTGTCTTCATCATGGTTCTGTTTTCTGCATTGGGTGTCCTGCGTGTCGCGGCGCAGACCTCGCCGATGATACACGAGACCGGCGCCATGCTGGTGCGCCAGCCACCGGGGCGACGCTATTTCGCGCTGGCGGGCGGCTCTACGCTATTCGGGGCGATCCTGAATTTTGGGGTGATCGCGCTCTTCAGCGGCATGATCCGCGACGCTGTCAAGGCGGCTCCCGGCGATGCCACAGTGGCCAAAGCGCGTGAGCGGCGGATGCTGCTGGCGATGCTGCGCGGTTTTTCGGTGACCATGTTCTGGTGCCCCCTGACGGTGGCCTTCGCCATCACGACCACCGGCATTGCGGGCGCGCAATGGCCGGAGATGGTGTTGATCGGGACCGGCCTCGCGGTGACAACAGTCATCGCCGGCTGGGCGCTCGATAGTGGCGCCTCGCGGCGCGTCGCAGGGACCGGCGATCCGGTGTCGTTCTCCTTCACGGCGCTGGTGCCGCTCGTCACGCTGCTGTTGCTCCTGTCGAGCGCGGCGGCTTTGGTCGAGCGCTTCACGCCGGGGCAGTTGATCCACGGGGTCATCCTCTTCGTGCCCCTGATCGGCCTCGTCTGGGTCCTGCGCGATACCCGGCGCGCGGGGCTTGGCCATCTGCGACGATACGTGGTGGAACAGGCGCCCGCGCAGCGCCAGGAACTGTCCGTTTTGGCCAATGCGGCCTATGCCGGGACGCTCATCGGCATGCTGCTGCCGCAGATCCTCATCGACGCGCTGATCGGCCCGCAGGGGCTCCCGCCAATCTTCGTCCCGGCGCTGTTCATGCTGCTCGTCGTCCTGTTCGGGTTGCTCGGTGCCAATCCGCTGATCACGGTCGCGGTGCTGGCCAGCGTGATGGCCGACCCTGCGCGTTACGGGGTCGACGCGACGCTGGTCGCGAGTGCGCTCGCGATCGGCTGGGGCATGGCGATCGCCTCCTCGCCGGCCACCGCCGCGACGATGTATATCGGGCAGTTGACCGGATATGGCTCATTCACGGTTGGGACGCGCTGGAATGCCGGCTATGCCGCCGTATCCGTTGTGCTCCTCGGCGGGGCGCTGACGTTGCTCGGCCTGTGGCGGGGCGCCTGACGGCGCGCGTCGATATGTGGGGAAAGAGCTCCCGCTCACCGGCTCCGCGCCCTTGCGTCACGGTGGTTTGCTGCATTTCCCCATTGCCCTGAAAGCCTTGCTCACATAACTCTTGGGCAGGAGAGGCCGGCTGCACCGAAACACGGCGCGGATACGCTCCCCGGCGAAGAAACAGGCACGCCACGGCAGGGCCGGAAGGTGCGTGCAGCTTTGGAGGACGAAGATGGATTATCGTGCGCCCGTGACCGATATGGTCCATGTCATGCGCCATGTGGCCGGCCTTGATGATGCGCTTGCAAAGGGGCTTCATCCCGATCTCTCGGCGGAGCTCGTCGATCAGATCCTGGAAGAGGCAGGGAAATTCGCGGGTGACGCGATCGCGCCCCTCAACCGCGTCGGCGATACCAATGGGCCCAAACTCGCAGAGGGCGTGGTGAAAACGCCTCCGGGCTGGAAAGAGACCTATCGCGACTGGGCCGATGCCGGTTGGAACGCGCTTCCCGGCCCGGCGGAGCATGGCGGGCAGGGGCTGCCGGGACTGCTCAATGCCGCCTGCATCGAGATGTGGAACGCCGCTTCGCTCTCTTTCGGCATCGCGCCGCTCCTCACCATGGGCGGGATCGAGGCGCTGACGAAGCACGCCACGCCGGAATTGCAGGAGCTCTATCTCGGCAAGCTGATCTCGGGCGAGTGGACCGCGACAATGAACCTGACCGAACCGCAGGCCGGATCCGATCTCGCGGCGCTGCGTGCCCGTGCGGAGCCCGTCGGCGACGGGACCTACCGGATCACGGGTCAGAAGATCTACATCACCTATGGTGAGCACGACATGACGGATAACATCGTCCACATGGTGCTCGCACGCTTGCCGGATGCGCCGGCGGGAACGAAGGGCATCTCGCTCTTCCTCGTGCCCAAGTTCCTGCCCGACGGCAGCCGCAACGACGTCTTCTGCAACGGGATGGAGCACAAGCTCGGCCTGCACGGCTCGCCGACCTGCACCATGGTATTCGGCGACGAGGGCGGTGCCACCGGCTGGCTGATCGGCGAGGAGAATCGCGGGCTGGCCTGCATGTTCACGATGATGAACAACGCCCGCCTCGGCGTCGGCCTGCAGGGTGTCGCCGCCTGCGAACGCGCCTACCAGCAGGCTCTCTCTTACGCCCGCGACCGCCGCCAGGGCCGCGCCGCCTCATGGCAGGGCGACGGCATGGCGCCGATCATCGCGCACCCGGATGTCCAGCGCATGCTGATGACCATGAAGGGCTTCACCCAGGCCGCGCGCGCCATCTGCTACATCACCGCCGGGGCACTCGACCGTGTCCATTTCGAGGGTGACGCGGATGCGCGGCGACGGGCTCATGAGCGCGCTTCGCTGATGACGCCGATCGCGAAAGCCTATTCGACGGATCTCGCCAACGAAGTCGCCTCGCTGGGCGTGCAGGTGCATGGCGGGATGGGTTACGTTGAAGAGACCGGTGCGGCGCAGCATCTGCGTGATGCGCGCATCCTCGCGATCTATGAGGGCACCAACGGCATCCAGGCGATCGATCTCGTGACCCGCAAGCTGCCTCTTTCCGGCGGCGAGACGGTGCGCGGCGAGATCGCGCGCCTGCGTGCGGTTGCCGATCGTGTCACGAAGGAGGGCGGGGCGGCCTATGGCGACACGGCCAGCCGCCTGCGCGAGGCCGTGGAATCCCTCGACCGTGCGACGAGCCATCTGCTCAAGGCGATCTCCGGCAATGCCCAGCAGGATGCGCTCGCCGGTGCGACGCCGTATCTGCGCCTTTTCGGTCTGACGCTCGGGGCGGCCTCGCTGGCCGAGTCCGCGCTCGCGAGCGCGGAGGGTGACCCGCTCGCCGTCGGACGCGTGGCGCTGGCGCGTTTCTTCGCCGAAAACCAGGCCAGCCTCGCCCCCGGCCTCGCCGAGACCATCATGCATGGTGGCGCCTTCACCG